>NZ_JBAKHL010000039.1:0-66369 GCF_036902715.1 Micromonospora sp. CPCC 205546 | reverse complement strand
GCCCTGGGGCGCGTCGCCCGGGGGCGGGGACCCGTCGCCGGCCCCGGCCTGGGGCCAGGCCCCGCCGCCCCCGCCGCCGCGCGAGGCCGCCCGGCCGCCGAAGCGCGTCGACCCGGTCGCGGGTACGCCGTTCGGCGTGGTGCACCTCGACGTACCCCCGGTCACCTCCGGCCTGGCCGTGGGCTCGCTCGTGGCCGGGATCGTCTCGACCCTGGTCTCGTTGCTGGTGATCTGCGTCGGCGCCGTCGCCGGCGCGGACGGCGCGTGGGCGGCGGGCGCGATCACGGTGCTGGGCGTCCTGACCGGCGCGGGCGCCGTCGTCGCCGGCCTGCTGGGGCTGCGGCAGATCCGACGCCCGGCCGCCCCGCCGGCGGTCCGGTTCACCGGGCGGGGCCTGGCGTGGGCCGGGATCGGTTGCGGCGGGGCGGGGCTGGTGCTCAGCCTGCTCGGCCTGGGGCTGGCGTTGGTGCTGTCGCTGGGGTGACGCCGGCGGGCCGCCGTGAGGGACGAGGGCGGCCGTGACGGGGTCGACGGGCCGCTGCCGGGGGAAGCCGGTACACTTGGATCCGTAGGTGCCCACCACGGGCGGGTAGGCGCGACGGGTTCGATCGGCGGGCGGTGGACGTCCCGCCAGCCGCTCCGTTTTGACCTGTGCGGTTGTGGTAGGTACTCTTCCCCCTTGTGCCCGGGCAAGCCCGGGCAACTCGTGCGTGCGCTGGATCCGATGAGTCGGAGATCGCGTGGGAGCACGACAAAGCCAAAGACCCGGCGCGCGGCCTGCCGTGTGCCAGTGCAAGACCCCGGTCGACACGCGCGAGCGTCGGCGCCGGGACCGTGAGCTGGGCGACACGCCCGACCGCGGGTGCCGGGACCATCGCGAGATGGCCCTGGTCGGAATGTAGGAGAGCCGGTCATCAGGCCGGCTACGGCAGACGGTGCGGCCGCCACCAGGCGGCCGAAGGGAGCGGAGAAACCCGGTGCCCACGATCCAGCAGCTGGTCCGAAAGGGCCGCCAGGCTAAGACGAGTAAGACCAAGACCCCGGCGCTGAAGGGTTCCCCTCAGCGGCGCGGCGTGTGCACCCGCGTGTACACCACCACCCCCAAGAAGCCGAACTCGGCGCTGCGCAAGGTCGCTCGTGTCAAGCTCAGCAGCCAGATCGAGGTGACCGCCTACATCCCGGGCGTCGGCCACAACCTGCAGGAGCACTCGATCGTGCTCGTCCGCGGCGGCCGGGTGAAGGACCTCCCCGGCGTGCGTTACAAGATCGTCCGCGGCTCGCTGGACACCCAGGGTGTCCGCAACCGCAAGCAGGCGCGCAGCCGCTACGGCGCGAAGAAGGAGAAGAGCTGACATGCCGCGTAAGGGACCCGCTCCGCGGAAGCCGCTGGTCGCTGACCCGGTGTACAACTCGCCGCTGGTCACCCAGCTGGTGAACAAGATCCTCCTGCGCGGTAAGCGTCAGCTCGCCGAGCGCATCGTCTACGCCGCCCTCGAGGGCTGCCGCGAGAAGTCCGGCACCGACCCGGTCGTCACCCTCAAGCGGGCGATGGACAACGTCAAGCCGACCCTCGAGGTGCGCAGCCGCCGCGTCGGTGGTGCCACCTACCAGGTCCCGGTCGAGGTCCGCCCCGCCCGGGCGACCACCCTGGGCCTGCGCTGGCTGGTCACCTACTCCCGCGCCCGCCGCGAGAAGACCATGATCGAGCGGCTGATGAACGAGCTGCTGGACGCGAGCAACGGCCTCGGCGCCGCCGTCAAGCGGCGCGAGGACACGCACAAGATGGCCGAGTCCAACAAGGCCTTCGCGCACTACCGCTGGTAACACCCTGGTTCCGGCGCCCTCGTGGCGCCGGAACCGCCACCAGTTGTGTCGAGACGACGATAAGTAGGGATTGAAGTGGCCGCCGCAGACGCGCTCGCCAACGTACGCAACATCGGCATCATGGCCCACATCGATGCCGGTAAGACCACCACCACCGAGCGGATCCTCTTCTACACCGGCATCACGTACAAGATCGGTGAGGTCCACGAGGGCGGTGCCGTCATGGACTGGATGGAGCAGGAGCAGGAGCGTGGTATCACCATCACCTCCGCTGCTACCAAGTGTGAGTGGAAGGGCCACACGATCCAGATCATCGACACGCCCGGGCACGTCGACTTCACGGTCGAGGTCGAGCGGTCGCTGCGGGTGCTGGACGGCGCGGTCGCGGTCTACGACGGCGTCGCCGGCGTGGAGCCGCAGACGGAGAACGTCTGGCGGCAGGCGGACAAGTACAACGTCCCGCGGATGTGCTTCGTCAACAAGCTCGACCGGACCGGTGCCGACTTCTTCCGCTGCGTGCAGATGATGATCGACCGGCTCAACGCCACCCCGCTGGTGCTCCAGATCCCGATCGGCGCCGAGTCCGACTTCATCGGCGTGGTCGACCTGGTCGAGATGCGGGCCCTCACCTGGCGCGGCGAGACCCAGAAGGGTGAGGACTACGCGGTCGAGGACATCCCGGCCGACCTCGCCGACTCCGCCGCCGAGTGGCGCGAGAAGCTGGTGGAGACCCTGGCCGACGTCGACGACGCGGTGATGGAGAAGTACCTGGAGGGCGAGGAGATCTCCGTCGAGGAGATCAAGGCCGCCATCCGCCGGGCCACCATCGACGGCAAGGCCAACCCGGTCCTCACCGGCACCGCCTTCAAGAACAAGGGCATCCAGCCGATGCTCGACGCGGTCGTCGCGTACCTGCCGTCGCCGCTGGACATCCCGGCGATCGAGGGTACGGCCACCGACGGCGAGACGCCGCTGCAGCGCAAGCCGTCGAAGTCGGAGCCGTTCTCGGGTCTCGCCTTCAAGATCCAGACGGACAAGCACCTCGGCAAGCTCACCTACGTCCGGATCTACTCCGGCACGCTCGAGTCCGGCTCCCAGGTGGTCAACTCCACCAAGGACCGCAAGGAGCGGATCGGCAAGATCTACCAGATGCACGCCAACAAGCGGGAAGAGCGCAGCTCGGCCCAGGCTGGCGACATCATCGCGGTGCAGGGTCTGAAGCAGACCACCACCGGTGACACGCTGTGCGACCCGGCGAACCCGGTCATCCTGGAGTCGATGACCTTCCCGGAGCCGGTCATCGAGGTCGCCATCGAGCCGAAGACCAAGGCCGACCAGGAGAAGCTCAGCACCGCCATCCAGCGGCTGGCCGAGGAGGACCCGACCTTCCGCGTCAAGCTGGACGACCAGACCGGTCAGACGGTCATCTCCGGCATGGGCGAGCTGCACCTGGACATCCTGGTCGACCGGATGCGCCGCGAGTTCAACGTCGAGGCCAACATCGGCAAGCCGCAGGTGGCGTACCGCGAGACCATCCGCCGCAAGGTGGACAAGGTCGAGTACACCCACAAGAAGCAGACCGGTGGTTCCGGCCAGTACGCCCGGGTGATCATCAGCCTGGAGCCGCTGCCGCTCGGCAACGACGCCCCGACCTACGAGTTCGCCAACGCCGTGACCGGTGGCCGCATCCCCCGGGAGTTCATCCCGTCGGTGGACGCGGGCGCGCAGGACGCCATGCAGTACGGCATCCTCGCCGGCTTCCCGCTGGTGGGTGTCAAGCTCACGCTGCTGGACGGCCAGTACCACGAGGTCGACTCGTCGGAAATGGCATTCAAGATCGCCGGCTCGATGGTGATGAAGGAGGCGGCCCGCAAGGCCGACCCCGCGCTCCTCGAGCCGATGATGGCCGTTGAGGTCACCACTCCTGAGGAGAACATGGGTGACGTCATCGGCGACCTCAACTCCCGCCGCGGCATCATCCAGGCGATGGAGGAGCGCAGCGGCGCCCGCGTCGTCAAGGCTCTGGTGCCGTTGTCGGAGATGTTCGGCTACGTCGGCGACCTGCGGTCGAAGACCCAGGGCCGGGCTAGCTACAGCATGCAGTTCGACTCCTACGCCGAGGTTCCGTCCTCGGTCGCGAAGGAGATCATCGCCAAGGCGACGGGTGAGTGACCCTCACCTGACGTGATCGATGATCCGGGGCGGTCGCGGGAGGGTGTTCCCGCCCGCGGCCACCTCGGTCGGGATGCGTGAGACCGGGCCTGTAGGCTTCATCGCCGCAGAACCCACCAAAGCTCTCCGGCCGCCAGGCCGGAAAGGCTGTCGACAGAGTCCTAAGCGCCGACCGGCGCGCCGGGGCGAACGAACCAAGAAGTCCACAGGAGGACCCAGTGGCGAAGGCGAAGTTCGAGCGGACTAAGCCGCACGTCAACATCGGCACCATTGGTCACATCGACCACGGTAAGACGACGCTGACGGCGGCCATCACCAAGGTCCTGCACGACCAGTACCCGGACCTGAACCCGTACACGCCGTTCGACGAGATCGACAAGGCGCCGGAGGAGAAGGCCCGCGGCATCACGATCTCCATCGCGCACGTCGAGTACCAGACCGAGGCGCGGCACTACGCACACGTCGACTGCCCCGGTCACGCCGACTACATCAAGAACATGATCACCGGTGCCGCGCAGATGGACGGCGCGATCCTGGTGGTGGCGGCGACCGACGGCCCGATGCCGCAGACCCGCGAGCACGTGCTGCTGGCCCGCCAGGTCGGCGTGCCGTACATCGTCGTGGCGCTCAACAAGAGCGACATGGTCGACGACGAGGAGCTCCTGGAGCTCGTCGAGCTCGAGGTCCGTGAGCTGCTGTCGAACCAGGACTACCCGGGCGACGACCTGCCGGTCGTGCGGGTCTCCGCGCTGAAGGCCCTCGAGGGTGACCCCGAGTGGACCGGCAAGCTGCTGGACCTGATGACCGCGGTCGACACCGCGATCCCGCAGCCGGAGCGCGAGACCGAGAAGCCGTTCCTCATGCCCATCGAGGACGTCTTCACGATCACGGGCCGTGGCACGGTCGTGACCGGTCGCGCGGAGCGCGGCGTGCTCAAGCCGAACGAGGAGGTGGAGATCGTCGGCATCCGTGAGAAGTCGATGAAGACCACCTGCACCGGCATCGAGATGTTCCGCAAGCTGCTCGACGAGGCCCGCGCGGGCGAGAACGTCGGTCTGCTGCTGCGTGGCATCAAGCGCGAGGACGTCGAGCGCGGCATGGTGGTCATCAAGCCGGGCACCACGACCCCGCACACGGAGTTCGAGGCGACGGTCTACATCCTCTCCAAGGAGGAGGGCGGCCGGCACACCCCGTTCTTCCAGAACTACCGTCCGCAGTTCTACTTCCGGACCACGGACGTCACCGGTGTCGTCACCCTCCCCGAGGGCACCGAGATGGTCATGCCGGGCGACAACACCACCATGACGGTGAAGCTGATCCAGCCCATCGCCATGGAGGAGAACCTCAAGTTCGCGATCCGCGAGGGTGGCCGCACCGTCGGCGCCGGGTTCGTCACCAAGATCATCAAGTGAGCTAGGTAACCCCGATTAGACCCGCCGCCGGTCGTGCGGCATACTAGTCAGGTTGCGTAACGACAGTTCGCTGCCTGTGTTCGGCTTTCGCTGAACCTCCGGGTGGCAGGACGGTCGAGCGTAGGGTGGTTGGCGGCCCGTCCGCCAACCACCCTCGCACGGCGTTCAGGTCGCGGTAGTGCGATCGACGCCTTGACCCACCGCGCGGTCAGAGTCGCTCCGGAGTCCCGGGGCGGAGCCTGGCCCGAGGGCGCGACACGCCCGACCGCGGGGGTCGGCGAAGTGGGCCTGTGCCAGCCGGTACAGGCGCCCGCAACACAGCGGCATCGAGAGAAGGAACAGAAGCCACCATGGCGGGACAGAAGATCCGCATCCGGCTCAAGGCCTATGACCACGAGGTCGTCGACTCCTCGGCTCGGAAGATCGTCGAGACGGTGACGCGTACCGGGGCGCAGGTCGCGGGCCCGGTGCCGCTGCCCACGGAGATCAACCGTTTCTGCGTTATCCGCTCGCCGCACAAGTACAAGGACTCGCGCGAGCACTTCGAGATGCGCACGCACAAGCGGCTGATCGACATCATCGACCCGACCCCGAAGACGGTCGACTCGCTCATGCGCCTCGACCTGCCGGCTGGCGTCGACATCGAGATCAAGCTGTAGGGACCGGACAAATGGACAGGCAAGTCAAGGGGATCCTGGGCGCAAAGCTCGGCATGACCCAGGTCTGGGACAACAACCGCGTTGTCCCGGTGACCGTGGTCGAGGCCGGCCCGTGCGTCATCAGCCAGGTTCGTAGCGCCGACAAGGACGGTTACTCCGCGGTCCAGCTGGCGTACGGCACGATCGACCCGCGCAAGGTCAAGAAGCCGATCAGCGGGCACTACGCGAAGGCCGACGTCGCGCCGCGTCGCCACATCGTCGAGCTGCGCACCAGCAACGCCGCCGACTACTCGCTGGGCCAGGAGGTCACGGTCGAGGAGTTCCCGGCGGGCATGTCGATCGACGTGACCGGCAAGACCAAGGGCAAGGGCTACGCCGGCCCGATGAAGCGGCACGGCTTCCACGGTCTGCGCGCCAGCCACGGTGTCGAGCGCAAGCACCGCTCGCCCGGTTCCATCGGCGCCTGCGCCACCCCGGGTCGTGTCTTCAAGGGCACCCGGATGGCCGGCCGGATGGGTGGCGTGCGCTACACCGTCCAGAACCTGACCGTCCAGGCGGTCGACACCGAGAACAACCTCCTGCTCGTCCGTGGCGCCATTCCCGGCCCCAAGGGCGCGCTGGTCCTGGTCCGTACCGCGGCCAAGACCAAGGCGAAGAAGGGCGGTGCGGCCAAGTGACCACCGTTGACGTCCTCACCGTCGAAGGCTCCAAGAGCGGCTCCGTCGAGCTGCCCGCCGACATCTTCGACGTCCAGGCCAACGTCGCGCTGATGCACCAGGTCGTGGTGGCTCAGCTCGCGGCGGCCCGGCAGGGCACGCACAAGGTCAAGACCCGCGGCGAGGTCGCCGGTGGCGGCAAGAAGCCGTACAAGCAGAAGGGCACCGGTCGCGCCCGGCAGGGCTCGATCCGCGCGCCGCAGTTCGCCGGTGGCGGCGTCGTGCACGGCCCCGTGCCGCGCGACTACAGCCAGCGGACCCCGAAGAAGATGAAGGCCGCCGCCCTGCGTGGCGCCCTCTCCGACCGGGCCCGCGCCGGGCAGGTGCACGTCGTCGAGGCGTTCGTCTCGGGCGAGAAGCCGTCGACGAAGGCCGCCCTGGCCACGCTGACCAAGCTGACCGAGGCCCGTCGGGTCCTGGTCGTGCTGAGCGGCACCGACGAGCTGAACTGGGTGTCGCTGCGCAACGAGCCGCGGGTGCACCTGATCGAGGCCGGCCAGCTCAACACGTACGACGTGCTGGTGGCCGACGACGTGGTCTTCACCAAGGACGCCCTGGACGAGTTCCTGGGTGTTCCCGCCGAGACCACCGAGGAGGGTGGCAAGTGAGCACGATCGCCGACCCGCGCGACATCATCGTCGCGCCGGTCGTCTCGGAGAAGAGCTACAGCGAGCTGAACCGCAACTGGTACACCTTCCTGGTGCACCCGGACGCGAACAAGACCGAGATCAAGATCGCGATCCAGCAGATCTTCGACGTCCGCGTCCTGACGGTCAACACGCTCAACCGCCAGGGCAAGCGCAAGCGGACCAAGACCGGTTTCGGGCAGCGTAAGGCCACCAAGCGGGCGATCGTGAAGCTGGCTGACGGTGACCGTATCGAGGCCTTCGGCGGCCCGGTCAGCTGAGGGGTGTAGACAATGGCTATCCGTAAGTACAAGCCGACGACGCCGGGCCGGCGTGGCTCCAGCGTCGCCGACTTCGCTGAGATCACCCGGTCGACGCCCGAGAAGTCGCTGCTGGCTCCGCTGCCGAAGAAGGGCGGGCGTAACGCCCACGGCCGGATCACCACGCGGCACCACGGTGGCGGGCACAAGCGCCAGTACCGTCTGATCGACTTCAAGCGGGTCGACAAGGACGGCGTGCCGGCGAAGGTCGCCCACATCGAGTACGACCCGAACCGCACCGCGCGCATCGCGCTGCTGCACTACGCCGACGGCGAGAAGCGCTACATCCTCGCGCCGAAGGACATGAAGCAGGGCGACCGCGTCGAGTCGGGTCCCGGCGCGGACATCAAGCCGGGCAACAACCTGCCGCTGCGCAACATCCCGGTCGGTACGACGATCCACAACGTGGAGCTGCGTCCCGGCGGCGGCGCCAAGCTGGCCCGCTCGGCCGGCGTCGGCATCCAGCTGCTCGGCCGCGAGGGCGTGTACGCGACCCTGCGCATGCCGTCCGGCGAGATCCGGCGGGTCGACGTCCGCTGCCGCGCCAGCATCGGCGAGATCGGCAACGCCGACCAGTCGAACATCAACTGGGGCAAGGCCGGCCGCATGCGCTGGAAGGGCAAGCGCCCGACCGTCCGTGGTGTCGCCATGAACCCGGTCGACCACCCGCACGGTGGTGGTGAGGGTAAGACCTCCGGTGGTCGCCACCCGGTCAACCCGCAGGGTAAGCCCGAGGGCCGCACCCGTCGTAAGGGCCAGCCGAGTGACCGGCTGATCGTCCGCCGCCGCTACGCCACGCGTAAGCGCGGCTGAGGGAGATAAGACATGCCTCGCAGCCTGAAGAAGGGCCCGTTCATCGACGACCACCTGCTCAAGAAGGTGGAGACGCAGAACGACAAGGGCTCGAAGAACGTCATCAAGACCTGGTCGCGGCGCTCGACGATCATCCCGGAGATGCTGGGTCACACGATCGCCGTGCACGACGGACGCAAGCACGTCCCGGTGTTCGTGACCGAGGCGATGGTCGGGCACAAGCTCGGCGAGTTCGCGCTGACCCGCACGTTCAAGGGTCACGAGAAGGACGACCGGAAGAGCCGTCGGCGCTGACGCCGCGGGCATACGGATAGAGGAACAAGGGGTTACAGCGATGCCAGGAAAGGGCGACGCTCCGGTGCTTCCGGGCGCGCGGGCGGTTGCGCGACACGTGCGCATCTCGCCGATGAAGGCGCGCCGGGTGGTCAACCTCGTCCGCGGCCTGCCCGCGAAGGAGGCGCTCACGGTGCTGCAGTTCGCGCCGCAGGCTGCGAGCGAGCAGGTGTACAAGGTGCTCGCTAGCGCGATCGCCAACGCGGAGAACAACGAGCGGCTGGACCCCGACGCGCTGCTCGTCAGCGAGGCGTTCGTCGACGAGGGCCCGACGATGAAGCGGTTCCAGCCGCGGGCGCAGGGCCGGGCGTACCGGATCCGCAAGCGCACCTGCCACATCACCGTCGCGGTCGAGGCGGTGGCGCCGGCCGCGCCGAAGAAGGCGGCCGCGAAGAAGGCGGCCCCGGCGAAGCAGGCGGAGCCGGCCGAGACGGCCGAGACGCAGAGCAAGACGGAGGGCGCCGAGTAATGGGTCAGAAGGTTCACCCGCACGGGTTCCGGCTCGGCATCTCGACCGACTGGAAGTCCCGCTGGTTCGCGGACAAGCTCTACAAGGACTACATCGGCGAGGACGTCAAGATCCGCCGCATGATGTCCAAGGGCCTCGAGCGCGCCGGCATCTCCAAGGTCGACATCGAGCGCACCCGCGACCGGGTCCGCGTCGACATCCACACCGCCCGGCCGGGCATCGTCATCGGCCGTAAGGGCGCGGAGGCCGACCGGATCCGCGGCGAGCTCGAGAAGCTGACCGGCAAGCAGGTCCAGCTGAACATCATCGAGGTGAAGAACCCCGAGTCGGACGCGCAGCTCGTCGCACAGGGTGTGGCCGAGCAGCTCTCCAGCCGGGTCAGCTTCCGTCGGGCGATGCGCAAGGCCATGCAGTCCGCGATGAAGAACCCGGTCTGCAAGGGCATCCGGGTCCAGGTCTCGGGTCGCCTCGGCGGCGCCGAGATGAGCCGGACCGAGTTCTACCGCGAGGGCCGGGTCCCGCTGCACACGCTGCGGGCCAACATCGAGTACGGCTTCTTCGAGGCCCGTACGAGCTTCGGCCGGATCGGCGTCAAGGTCTGGATCTACAAGGGCGACGCGGTGCCGGGTCGGGAGACCCCGGCCGAGGCTCCGTCGCGCCCGCGCCGTGACCGTGGCGACCGCCCGGAGCGGCCGCGCCGTGGCCGGTCCGGCTCGTCCGGCACGACCGCCGGCGGGACCGAGGCCGGCAGGGCCGCCGCCGCGACGACCATCGCGCAGCAGGCCGAGACGCCGAGTGGTGACGCGGTGGATCCCGCCGCCGTCGCCGCCGCGGCAGAAACGCAGCAGGAGGGCTGACAGATGCTGATGCCGCGCAAGCCCCCGAAGGGCTTCCGCAAGCCGCACCACCCGGACCGCAGTGGCGCGTCCAAGGGTGGTAACCGGGTGGTGTTCGGCGAGTTCGGGATCCAGGCTCTCGAGCCGGCGTACGTGACGAACCGCCAGATCGAGTCGGCGCGTATCGCGATGACCCGCCACATCAAGCGTGGTGGCAAGGTCTGGATCACGATCTTCCCGGACCAGGCTCTCACCAAGAAGCCGGCGGAGACCCGGATGGGTTCCGGTAAGGGCTCGCCCGAGTGGTGGGTCGCCAACGTCAAGCCGGGGCGGGTTCTCTTCGAGATGTCCTTCCCCAACGAGCAGATCGCGCGAGAGGCGATGCGTCGCGCGATCCACAAGCTCCCGATGAAGTGCCGCATTGTTACGCGCGAAGTGGGTGAATCCTGATGGCAGCGGGCGTTAAGGCCTCCGAGCTGCGTGAGCTCTCCGAGGAGGAGCTGGTCACGAAGCTGCGCGAGGCCAAGGCGGAGCTGTTCAACCTCCGCGTGCAGGCCGCGACCGGCCAGCTGGACAACAACCGGCGGCTGCAGGTCATCCGTCGGGAGATCGCCCGGATCTACACGATCATGCGTGAGCGCGAGCTGGGTCTCTCGGCCGCGCCGACTGAGGTGACTGCATCATGAGCGAGAACACCACCACCGCCGCCGCGCGGGCCCGCCGCAAGGTGCGTGAGGGCCTCGTGGTCAGCGACAAGATGGAAAAGACCGTCGTCGTCGAGGTCGAGGACCGGGTCAAGCACGCGCTGTACGGCAAGATCATGCGCCGTACGAGCAAGTTGAAGGTGCACGACGAGCAGAACACCGCCGGCATCGGCGACCGGGTCCTGATCATGGAGACCCGGCCGCTGTCCGCCACGAAGCGGTGGCGGCTCGTGGAGATCCTGGAAAAGGCCAAGTAGCGAAGGCTCGAGCTCGCCCGGCGTCAGTCGGGCGCGGGTTCCGCCAGGCTCCGGCCGCCGTGCGCGGCCGGAGAACCGGCAGACATAGGAGATAGACGTGATTCAGCAGGAGTCGCGACTGCGCGTCGCCGACAACACGGGTGCCCGGGAGATCCTGTGCATCCGGGTTCTCGGTGGCTCGGGTCGGCGCTACGCGAGCATCGGCGACGTCATCGTGGCCACCGTCAAGGACGCGATCCCCGGTGCCGGTGTGAAGAAGGGCGACGTCGTCAAGGCCGTCGTCGTTCGCACCGCCAAGGAGAGGCGGCGGCCGGACGGTTCGTACATCCGCTTCGACGAGAACGCCGCCGTCATCATCAAGGACGGCGGAGACCCGCGCGGTACCCGTATCTTCGGCCCGGTGGGCCGGGAGCTGCGGGACAAGCGGTTCATGAAGATCATCTCTCTCGCGCCGGAGGTGTTGTGACCGTGAAGGTCAAGAAGGGCGACACGGTCGTCGTCATCGCCGGCAAGGACAAGGGTGCCAAGGGCAAGGTCATCGCGGCCTACCCGCGGCAGGACAAGGTCCTGGTCGAGGGCGTGAACCGGGTCAAGAAGCACACCCGCATCAGCACCACCCAGCGTGGCGCCAAGACCGGTGGCATCGTCACCCAGGAGGCCCCGATCCACGTCTCGAACGTGCAGGTCCTGGACTCCGACGGCAAGCCGACCCGCGTCGGTTACCGGATCGACGAAAACGGCCAGAAGGTCCGCATCGCGCGTAGCACCGGTAAGGACCTGTGATGACCACGGCTACCGAAACCAAGACCATGCCGCGCCTCAAGGAGCGGTACCGCAACGAGATCGTGGCGCAGCTGCAGGAGCAGCACAACTTCGGCAACCCCATGCAGGTGCCGCGGCTGGTCAAGATCGTCGTCAACATGGGTGTCGGCGAGGCAGCCCGGGACGCCAAGCTGATCGACGGCGCCGTCCGGGACCTGGCCACCATCACCGGCCAGAAGCCGCAGGTGCGGCGGGCGACCAAGTCCATCGCGCAGTTCAAGCTCCGCGAGGGCATGCCGATCGGCGCGAAGGTGACCCTCCGCGGCGACCGGATGTGGGAGTTCCTGGACCGGCTGCTGTCGATCGCGCTGCCGCGTATCCGTGACTTCCGTGGTCTGGACGGGCGCAAGCTCGACGGGCACGGCAACTACACGTTCGGTCTGACCGAGCAGTCGGTGTTCCACGAGATCGACCAGGACAAGATCGATCGGCAGCGGGGCATGGACATCACGGTGGTCACGACCGCCACGACCGACGACGAGGGCCGGGCGCTGCTCAAGCTCCTGGGCTTCCCGTTCAAGGAGAACTGAGATGGCCAAGAAGGCGCTGATCCACAAGGCGGCCGCGAAGCCGAAGTTCTCGGTTCGCGCGTACACCCGCTGCCAGCGGTGCGGGCGTCCCAAGGCGGTCTACCGCAAGTTCGGTCTCTGCCGGGTCTGCATCCGGGAGATGGCCCACCGCGGTGAGCTGCCGGGCGTTTCCAAGGCTTCCTGGTAAGGGCGACCGCGTCCCGGCCATCGCGTCGGGACCCCTTGCACCGATCACGTATTGCTCTTCGCCGTAGGCCCGGGGCGGAAGGCCCCGGGAACCCCGGCGAGAAAGGCTGACGAAATCCATGACGATGACCGACCCGATCGCAGACATGCTCACGCGTCTGCGTAACGCCAACCAGGCGTACCACGACCGGGTGACGATGCCCTACTCGAAGATCAAGGCGAACATCGCCGAGGTCCTCAAGGCCGAGGGCTACATCGCCACCTGGTCGGTCGAGGAGCCCGAGGAGGGCGCCGTCGGCAAGCGACTGGTCGTCGAGCTGAAGTACGGCCAGAACCGGGAGCGGAGCCTGGCCGGCATCAAGCGAGTGTCCAAGCCCGGTCTGCGGGTCTACGCCAAGTCGGACGGGCTCCCGCGGGTGCTCGGCGGGCTGGGCGTGGCGATCATTTCGACGTCCCAGGGGCTGCTCACCGACCGGCAGGCCCGCAAGCGGAGCGTTGGCGGGGAAGTCCTCGCCTTCGTCTGGTAACGGGAGACAGGTAGAAATGTCGCGTATTGGACGTAAGTCGATCCCGGTGCCAGCCGGCGTCGACATCACGATCGACGGGCAGACCGTCAAGGTCAAGGGCCCGAAGGGCGAGCTCTCGCACACCCTGGCCGAGCCGATCACGATCGACCGGGCCGAGGACGGGCAGCTGAGCGTCAACCGCCCGAACGACGAGCGCAAGGCCAAGGAACTGCACGGCCTCAGCCGTACCCTGGTCGCCAACATGATCGTCGGCGTCACCGAGGGCTACCGCAAGAGCCTGGAGATCGCCGGCACCGGTTACCGCGTGACCGCCAAGGGCCAGGACCTGGAGTTCGCGCTCGGGTTCTCGCACCCGGTGCACGTGGCGGCGCCGAACGGCATCACCTTCACGGTGGAGAAGCCGACGCTGTTCCACGTGGCCGGCATCGACAAGCAGCTCGTCGGTGAGGTTGCCGCCAACATCCGGAAGATCCGCCCGCCGGAGCCCTACAAGGGCAAGGGCGTGAAGTACCAGGGCGAGGTCATCCGCCGCAAGGCTGGAAAGGCAGGTAAGAAGTGAGCGCCACGCTGCTCAAGCGCCGCCGCGGCGTCGCCGCCAAGCGTGCCGTCGGGCGTGCGCGCCGGCACTTCCGGGTCCGCAAGAACCTCAGCGGCACCGCCGAGCGCCCCCGCCTCGTGGTCACCCGTTCCCTGCGGCACATCGTCGCCCAGATCGTGGACGACACCAAGGGTCACACCCTGGCGTCGGCCTCGACCCTGGACGCCTCGCTGCGTGGCACGGAGGGCGACAAGAGCGCCCTGGCCGGCAAGGTCGGCGCCCTGCTCGCCGAGCGGGCGAAGGCCGCCGGCGTCTCCAAGGTCGTCTTCGACCGCGGTGGCAACCGGTACGCGGGGCGGGTCGCCGCGCTTGCCGATGCCGCCCGCGAAGCCGGGCTCGAGTTCTAGAAACCCCGTCACGAGAGAGAAGGAAGGCTGCTGATGCCAGGTCAACAGCGCCGTGGCGGCGGGTCCGGTGGCAACGAGGGTGGTCGCCGCGACAACCGCCGTGAGGGCGGCCGCGGAAACGCGCCCGTCGAGAAGACCCCGCACCTCGAGCGGGTCGTCGCGATCAACCGCGTCGCCAAGGTCGTGAAGGGTGGTCGTCGCTTCAGCTTCACCGCCCTGGTGATCGTGGGCGACGGCGACGGCACCGTCGGTGTGGGCTACGGAAAGGCCAAGGAGGTGCCCGCGGCGATCGCCAAGGGCGTCGAGGAGGCCAAGAAGCACTTCTTCAAGGTGCCGCGCATCGCCTCCTCCATCCCGCACCCGGTGACGGGTGAGGCGGCGGCCGGTGTGGTGCTGCTCAAGCCGGCCTCCGCCGGTACGGGTGTCATCGCCGGTGGCCCGGTGCGTGCCGTGCTGGAGTGCGCGGGTATCCACGACGTGCTCTCCAAGAGCCTCGGTTCGTCGAACCCGATCAACATCGTGCACGCCACCGTGGCGGCGCTGAAGGGGCTCGAGTCCCCGGAGGCCGTCGCCGCCCGTCGTGGTCTGCCGGTCGAGGACGTCGCGCCGGCCGCCATGCTGGCGTCGCGGGCGGGGGTGGCGTCCTGATGGCTCGCCTGAAGGTCACCCAGGTCCGGTCCGAGATCGGGACCAAGCGCAACCAGCGTGAGTCGCTGCGTTCGCTCGGTCTCAAGCGGATCAACGACGTGGTGGTCAAGGAGGACCGTCCGGAGATCCGCGGCATGATCTTCACGGTCAACCACCTCGTGAAGGTCGAGGAGGTCGAGTAATGACGATCAAGGTCCACCACCTGCGCCCGGCGCCCGGTGCCAAGACCGCGAAGACCCGCGTGGGTCGCGGTGAGGGCTCCAAGGGCAAGACCGCCGGTCGCGGTACCAAGGGTTCCAAGGCCCGCAAGAACATCTCGGCGGCGTTCGAGGGTGGGCAGATGCCCATCCACATGCGCCTGCCGAAGATGAAGGGCTTCAAGAACAAGTTCAAGGTGGTCTTCCAGGTGGTCAACCTGGACCGGCTCGCCGAGCTGTTCCCGAACGGCGGCCAGGTCGGCCCGCACGAGCTGGTCGAGGCCGGCGCGGTCCGCAAGGGCCACCCGGTCAAGGTCCTCGGTACCGGGGACCTGGGCGGGGTCGCCCTCCAGGTGTCGGCGCACGCGTTCAGCGCGTCGGCCAAGGAGAAGATCACCGCCGCCGGTGGCTCCGTCACCGAGCTGTAAGGGCTGTACGACCCGTGGCGCCCGCTCAGTTGTCGAAACTGGGCGGGCGTCATGGTCTGCCCCGGCATGTGTGCGCCGGGTAACATCGGATTCGGTTTATGTAGCCGGGCACATCTGCCCGGACCGGGATCGGGCTGTTAGAGTCCCTTCCCAGCCATGGATATCGGGCACTCGCCCGGCACCCACCGACCGCCAGGGATGACTGGCGGCCCGCCTCGCGCAGGAGGAAGAAGTTGCTGTCCGCCTTTCTCAGTGCGTTCCGTACGCCTGACCTGCGCAAGAAGCTGCTGTTCACAGTAGGCATCATCGCGGTCTACCGGCTCGGGGCGACGCTGCCCAGCCCGGGTGTCTCGTACGGCAACGTCCAGAAGTGCATCGACGCCATGGAGAACGGCTCCACCGGCGTGATGAACCTGCTCAACCTCTTCTCCGGCGGAGCGCTGCTGCAGCTCTCGGTCTTCGCGCTGGGCATCATGCCCTACATCACCGCGTCGATCATCCTGCAGCTGCTGACAGTGGTGATCCCCCGGCTGGAGCAGCTCCGCAAGGAGGGCCAGTCCGGCCAGGCGAAGATCACCCAGTACACCCGCTACCTGACCCTCGGCCTGGGTGTCCTCCAGGCGTCGGCGTTCGTGGCGCTGGCCCGCTCCGGGCAGCTCTTCAACAACCAGTGCGACCAGTTCCCGATCATCCCCGAGGGGACCGGGATCCCGGACTGGCTGACGCTCAGCCTCCTGGTCATGACGATGACCGCCGGCACCGGCGTGGTGATGTGGCTCGGCGAGCTGATCACCGACCGGGGCGTCGGCAACGGCATGTCCGTCCTGATCTTCACCTCGATCGCCGCCCGGCTCCCCAGCGAGGGCTGGCAGATCAAGCAGACCGGCGGCTGGGGCAAGTTCCTGCTCGTCATCGCGCTGGTCCTGGTGGTCATCACCGCGGTCACCTTCATCGAGCAGGCGCAGCGCCGCATCCCGGTGCAGTACGCCAAGCGCATGATCGGCCGGCGGATGTACGGCGGCACCTCGACCTACATCCCGCTGAAGGTCAACCAGGCGGGTGTCATCCCGGTCATCTTCGGCTCGTCGCTGCTCTACCTGCCTCAGCTGGCGCTGCAGTTCTTCGACCAGAACAACCCGGGCAAGACCCAGGCGTGGATCCAGAACAACCTGGTCGACCCGACCAGCCCGATCTACATCGCGGTCTACTTCCTGCTGATCATCTTCTTCACCTACTTCTACGTCTCGATCACGTTCAACCCGACCGAGGTCGCGGACAACATGAAGAAGTACGGCGGCTTCGTGCCGGGCATCCGCCCCGGCAAGCCGACCGCCGACTACCTCGACTTCATCCTGAGCCGGATCACGCTGCCCGGCGCCCTCTACCTGGGCATCATCTCGATCCTGCCGAACTTCTTCTTCATCTGGCTGGACAAGCAGCAGTACCTGAACTTCCCGTTCGGCGGCACCGCTGTGCTGATCATGGTCGGCGTGGGTCTGGAGACGACCAAGCAGATCGAGAGCCAACTCATGCAGCGGAACTACGAAGGGTTCCTGCGGTAGATGAGACTCGTTCTGGTTGGCCCGCCGGGTGCGGGCAAGGGCACGCAGGCCGAGTTCATCGCCGCGCACCTCTCGGTCCCGAAGATCTCGACCGGCGACATCTTCCGGTCGAACGTCTCGCAGGGCACCCCGCTCGGCGTCGAGGCGAAGCGCTACATGGACGCCGGCGAGCTGGTGCCCGACGAGGTGACCATCAACATGGTGCGGGACCGGCTCGCCGAACCCGACGCCTCCGAGGGCTTCCTGCTCGACGGCTTCCCGCGCACCACGCCGCAGGCCGCCGCGCTGGACAAGCTCCTCGCGGACCTGGGCACCGCGCTGGACCTGGTGCTGGAGCTGGTCGTCGACGACGACGAGGTGATCCGGCGGCTCTCGGGGCGGCGTACGTGCCGGGGCTGCGGCAAGATCTGGCACGTCGAGTTCGACGCCACCACCCGTGAGGGCATCTGCGACCGGTGCGGCGTCGAGCTGTTCCAGCGCGACGACGACAAGCCGGAGACCATCGCCACCCGGCTGCGGGAGTACGCGGACAAGACCGCGCCGCTGGTCGACTACTACGGCGCCCAGGGCAAGCTGGTGGGCATCGACGCCACCGGCCCGGTGGAGGACGTCACCGTCCGCGCCATCGACGCCCTGCGGTCGTACGGCGGCTGACGTCCCGCCGGACTCCGGCGGATAGAGTGCGAAGAGCGGGGTACGTCCGACGTGCCCCGCTCTTCGGCATCGGCAACGAAAGGTAACGGCTCCATGCGTCGTCCCCAGCTGGACATCCAGCTGAAGACCCCTGACCAGATCGAGAAGATGCGGGCCGCCGGGCTGGTGGTCGCCGCGGCGCTGCGTCGGATGCGGGAGGCGGTCGCCCCCGGGGTCAGCACCGCCGACCTGGACGCCATCGCCGAGTCGACCATCCGCGAGGCCGGGGCCGTCCCCTCCTTCAAGGGCTACCACGGCTTTCCCGCGTCGATCTGCTCGTCCGTCAACGAGCAGGTGGTGCACGCCATCCCGTCGGCGCAGCAGGTGCTCCGCGACGGCGACCTGATCTCCATCGACTGCGGTGCCGTGCTCGACGGCTGGCACGGCGACGCCGCCATCACCGTCGCCGTGGGCGAGGTCGACCCGGCGCTGCTGAAGATGACCGCGGTGGCCGAGGACGCCATGTGGGCGGGCATCGCCGCAGCCGCCCGCGGCGCGGCCAGCGGCAAGGGCCGGCTCACCGACATCTCGCACGCCGTCGAGAACGCGGTCCGCAAGGGTGGCCGGTACGGCATCGTCGACGGCTACGGCGGGCACGGCATCGGCACCGAGATGCACCAGGACCCGCACGTGCTCAACCACGGCCGGCCGGGCAAGGGCCCGCGCCTGGTGCCGGGCATGGCGCTGGCGATCGAGCCGATGATCACGATGGGCTCGCCCCGGACGGTCGAGCTCTCCGACGGCTGGACCGTGGTCACCCGGGACCGGTCGATGGCGGTGCACGTCGAGCACACGATGGCGCTGCTTCCCGACGGCGTCTGGGTGCTGACCGCGCCGGACGGCGGCCGTGCCCGACTGGGCGAGCTGGTCACCTCCCGGCAGCCCGCGGACTCGCCGGCGCGTTGAGTTCGGCCCGGCACCGGGGACGATCCGGCCACGCTGCCGGCGTGCTTCCGCCCGCCCGTCGGGCTCCGCGGCCCGCAGGCTCGGCGAGTCCGGCGTTCCTGCCGGCCCGGAGCTGACCTACCCGGGGCAGATCCGGGTGACCGTGGTCCGCTGACCCCGGCGGACACGTCCCGCCTGTGTCCCGGCGGCGTTGAGATCCTGGTCACCCGTCCCGGGGCCACCACGGGCCCAGGGCGTCCGGCGGCGCCTCGGCGAGGGCGGGTGCTGGTGGCGCGGTGGCATGCTTGCGGGCATGGAGGGACGCGACGGGATGCGGGCCGCCGACGAGGACCGTCAGGCGGTGGCGGAGCGGCTGCGCGCGGCCGTGGACGAGGGCCGGCTGGACCTGCACGAGTACGACGAGCGGTTGCAGCGGGCGTACGCCTCGCGTACGTACGGCGAGCTGGACGCGCTGGTGACCGACCTGCCGGCGCCGGCGGCCCCGGCGGCGTCCCGGCTCGCCACGCGGCCGGACGCCGTCGCGCCGCCGTCGGAGGATGCCCGGCCGTCGTCGGTGACCGCCCGGTGGCTGGCCGAGGTCTGGCTGCCGTACCTGCGGGTGGTCGCGGTCGTGGTGACCGTCTGGGCGGTGACCTCCACGCTCTCCTGGGACCTGCTCTACTTCTGGCCCGTCTGGGTGGCCGGGCCCTGGGGAGGGGTGCTGCTGGTGCGCACGGTGGCCGGTCTCGTCGACGGAGAGCCGCGGCGGCGGGCCGCGGAGCGGTCGCGGCGGCGGGAGCGGCGACTGGCGAAGCGGGCGCGGAAGCGGGCGCTGGCCGCCGAGGAGCGGCAGCAGCGGGACGCGCCGGGCCAGGGAGAGCTGCCGGCCCAGGCGGACGTGCCGGTCCAGGGAGAGCTGCCCACGCAGGGAGAGGCGCCGGCCCGGGCCGAGCTGCCGGCCCAGGGCGAGCAGTCGGCCCAGGGCGAGCGACCGATCCAGGGGGAACCGCCGATCCGGGGCGAGCAGCCGGTGGTGCCGGCCCCGCGGCGGCGTCGGGGAGACGAGGCCGGCACCGGGGTGTGAATGACCCGTTCTGTCCGGTCCGACGCACCGATTCCCGGCCGGTTTGGCGACGGCCCGCAGGCGGGCGTACACTTTCTGATCGGCGCACAGCGTCCACTCCGGCATGCCCACCCTGCGCTTCGGTGGGAGCCGGAGCCGCGGCTGGCGCGGGCAATCCGATCTTGATCGGTGGCCCGTGTAAGACGTTGTGGGCCGTCCGGAGTAACCGACGTCAGGACAGCGGAGGACATGCCGAAAAAAGACGGAGCCATCGAGATCGAGGGTCGGGTCATCGAGCCCCTGCCGAACGCCATGTTCCGGGTGGAGCTCGCGAACGGTCACAAGGTGCTGGCTCACATCAGTGGCAAGATGCGGCAGCACTACATCCGCATCCTGCCGGAAGACCGGGTCGTCGTCGAACTCTCGCCGTACGACCTGACCCGCGGGCGCATCGTCTACCGCTACAAGTAAGCCTGACGGCGGCCGGGACGTCCCCGTGTCCGTCTTCGACGTCCGGTGTCGCGCCTCGGCGCGTCGTCGGGCCAGATGGGAAGTAAGGCAACCGTGAAGGTCAAGCCGAGCGTCAAGAGGATCTGCAACAAGTGCCGGGTCATCCGTCGGCACGGCCGGGTCATGGTCATCTGCACCGACCCGCGCCACAAGCAGCGCCAGGGCTGAACCAGTTCCGGCCGACCGTGTGACCACGGTCGGTCGAAATCGGTCCGGGCCGCAGATCCAGACACCGAATCACATGCTCGTCCCAGCCGCGGGCGGTACGCGTCGCGTACCTCTTCGTGGTTGACCCCCGGTCGGAGGCCGGGGCCCGCTCGGGCAGCGACCGACCCCGGTCGCCGGCGCACACGCCGGAAGGACAGGGGCGGCCGGTAGCGGGGTGGGACGGGTCCACACCTCCGCCACACATCACGAGGAGTACGCCCGCACATGGCACGTCTAGTCGGCGTCGACCTCCCCCGCGAGAAGCGGATGGAGATCGCGCTCACCTACATCTTCGGCGTGGGTCGCACCCGGGCCCTGGAGACGCTCTCTGCCACCGGCATCTCGCCGGACAAGCGCGTCCGGGACCTCACGGACGAGGAGCTGGTCCAGCTCCGCAACCACATCGAGGGCAACTACAAGGTTGAAGGCGACCTGCGCCGCGAGGTCGCCGCTGACATCCGCCGCAAGGTCGAGATCGGCTGCTACGCCGGCATCCGGCACCGCCGGGGCCTGCCCGTGCGTGGCCAGCGGACCAAGACCAACGCCCGGACCCGCAAGGGCCCGAAGCGGACCGTCGCCGGCAAGAAGAAGCCCGGCAAGAAGTAATAGGAGCGCACAGACTTATGCCACCGAAGGCTCGTGCCGGAGCCGCCGTCAAGAAGGTCCGGCGCAAGGAACGCAAGAACGTCGCCCACGGGCAGGCGCACATCAAGAGCACCTTCAACAACACCATCGTGTCCATCACGGACCCGACCGGTGCGGTCATCTCCTGGGCCTCGTCCGGCCAGGTGGGCTTCAAGGGCTCCCGCAAGTCGACTCCGTTCGCCGCGCAGCTGGCCGCCGAGGCCGCCGCGCGTCGGGCCATGGAGCACGGCATGCGCAAGGTCGACGTGTTCGTCAAGGGCCCCGGCTCCGGCCGGGAGACCGCCATCCGTTCGCTGCAGGCCGCCGGTCTCGAGGTCGGACAGATCTCCGACGTCACGCCGCAGCCGCACAACGGGTGCCGTCCGCCCAAGCGTCGTCGGGTCTGAGAGGTAGAGAGAGATGGCTCGTTACACCGGTGCTGACTGCCGCCGTTGCCGGCGGGAGAAGATGAAGCTGTTCCTCAAGGGCAGCAAGTGCGATGGCCCGAAGTGCCCGTTCGAGTCCCGGCCGTTCCCGCCCGGACAGCACGGCCGCGGCCGCACCAAGGAGACGGAGTACCTGCTCCAGCTCCGTGAGAAGCAGAAGGCCCGCCGCGTGTACGGCGTGCTGGAGAAGCAGTTCCGCGGCTACTACGAAGAGGCCGTCGGCAAGAAGGCCAAGACCGGCGAGGTTCTCCTGCAGATCCTCGAGTCGCGGCTGGACAACGTGGTCTACCGGGCTGGCTACGCCAAGTCCCGCGACATGGCCCGTCAGCTGGTCAAGCACGGTCACTTCACGGTGAACGGCAAGAAGGTCGACATCCCGTCGTTCCGCGTCAAGGAGCACGACATCATCGAGGTCCGGGGCAAGAGCAAGGAGCTCACCCCGTTCATCGTGGCGCAGGCCGAGGCCGGCTCGAAGTCGGTCCCGGCGTGGCTGGAGGCTATCCCCAGCCAGATGAAGGTGCTCGTGCACTCGCTCCCGGCCCGGCAGGTCATCGACACGCAGGTCCAGGAGCAGCTGATCGTCGAGCTCTACTCCAAGTAGTCGGAGCTCGTTGCGGTGGCCCGCCCTTCCGGGGCGGGCCACCGGAACAGTTTGTCGTGGGCGTCATATGGCGGGCGCCCCGGAAGAGAAGAGAAGACATGCTCATCAGCCAGCGACCGACTCTCTCCGAGGAGTCGATCAACGAGACCCGGTCCCGGTTCACCATCGAGCCGTTGGAGCCGGGCTTCGGCTACACCCTGGGCAACTCGCTGCGGCGCACGCTGCTGTCGTCGATCCCGGGTGCGGCGGTCACCTCGATCAAGATCGACGGCGTGCTGCACGAGTTCACCACGATCCCCGGTGTCAAGGAGGACGTGGTCGAGCTCGTCATGAACATCAAGGAGCTCTGCGTCAGCTCCGAGCACGACGAGCCGGTCAGCATGTACCTGCGCAAGCAGGGTCCGGGCGACGTGACGGCGGGCGACATCCAGCCGCCGGCCGGCGTCTCGGTGCACAACCCGGACCTGAAGCTCGCCACCCTCAACGGCAAGGGTCGGCTCGACATGGAGCTGACCGTCGAGCGTGGCCGCGGCTACGTCACGGCTGCCCAGAACAAGCAGGCCGGCGCCGAGATCGGCCGGATCCCGGTCGACTCGATCTACTCGCCGGTGCTGAAGGTGACGTACCGCGTCGAGGCGACCCGTGTCGAGCAGCGGACCGACTTCGACCGGCTGATCATCGACGTCGAGACCAAGCCGTCGATGGGCCCGCGTACCGCGCTGGCCTCCGCCGGTTCGACGCTGGTGGAGCTGTTCGGTCTGGCTCGTGAGCTGGACGAGACCGCCGAGGGCATCGACATCGGGCCGTCCCCGCAGGACGCCCAGCTCGCGGCGGACCTGGCGCTGCCGATCGAGGAGCTGGACCTGACCGTCCGCTCCTACAACTGCCTCAAGCGCGAGGGCATCAACTCCGTTGGTGAGCTCATCGGGCGTACCGAGGCCGACCTCCTCGACATCCGCAACTTCGGTCAGAAGTCGATCGACGAGGTCAAGATGAAGCTCGCCGGGATGGGTCTGGGGCTGAAGGACTCGGCCCCGAACTTCGACCCGGCGCACGTCGTGGACGCCTTCGGCGAGGCCGACTACGACACCGACGACTATCGCGAGACCGAGCAGCTCTAGTCCGCGCTGCCGCCACACCTGAGGAGCACCAAGCATGCCCACGCCCACCAAGGGCCCCCGCCTCGGCGGCAGCCCCGCGCACGAGCGGCTGATGCTGGCCAACCTGGCCACTGCGCTGTTCCAGCACGGCAAGATCAAGACCACCGAGACGAAGGCCCGGCGGCTGCGTCCGCTGGCCGAGCAGCTCATCACCAAGGCCAAGCGCGGCGACCTGGCTTCCCGCCGGCGGGTGCTGGGCGTCGTCAAGGACAAGGACGTGGTCTACTCCCTGTTCGACCAGATCGCGCCCCGGTTCGCCACCCGCAACGGTGGCTACACCCGGATCGTGAAGACCGGTCCGCGCAAGGGTGACAACGCGCCGATGGCGATCATCGAGCTGGTCGAGGAGCTCCAGGTCGCCGAGCCGAAGGCGAACAAGAAGACCGCCGCCCGCAAGGCCGCGCAGCAGGACAAGGTCGAGGCGCTCGCCCCGGCCGAGGACGCCCCGAAGTCGAACTCGGGCGACCAGGACGCCGAGCCGCCCGTGTCGGCGTCCGGCGACACCGCCGCCGCCCGCGAGGACAGCGACGAGGCCGGCGAGAACGACAAGGCCTGATCCAGGCCACCGTCGGGCCCGGCACCCCCTCGCGGGGTGCCGGGCCCGACCCCGTGAGGCGGAGGTACGAGTGGACGAGCGCACCCGGCTGCGGCTGGACGTCGCGTACGACGGGTCGGGCTTCTCCGGCTGGGCCGCGCAGCCGACGCGGCGCACGGTCGCCGGGGTGCTCGTGGAGACCCTCGACCTGGTCCTCGGCGCGGGCACGGCGACCGGGTTGACCGTGGCGGGCCGCACCGACGCCGGGGTGCACGCCACCGGGCAGGTCTGCCACGTCGACCTGCCGAGCGCCGTGTGGCGGCAGCACGACGGTCGGCTGCTGCGCCGACTGGCCCGGCTGCTCCCCACCGACGTCCGGGTACGCGCGATCATCGAGGTGCCCGCCGACTTCGACGCCCGGTTCTCGGCCACCTTCCGCCGCTACGAGTACCGGGTCACCGACGCCGCCTGGGGCGCCGAGCCACTGCGCCGGCACGAGATCCTGGCCTGGCCGAAGCCGTTGGACCTGGCCGCGTTGAACGCCGCTGCGGCGGGGCTGGTGGGGGAGCACGACTTCGCCGCGTACTGCCGGCGCAAGGAGCACGCCACCACGCTGCGCGAGGTGACCCGGCTGGACTGGCGGCGGGAGGCGGACGGGATCCTGGTGGCCACCGTGCAGGCCGACGCGTTCTGCCAGGCGATGGTGCGCAGCCTCGTCGGCGCCATGCTGGTCGCCGGGGACGGGCGCCGACCGGCCGAGTGGCCGGGCAGCCTGCTGGCCCGCCGGGAACGCTCCAGCGAGGTGACCGTGGCGCCGGCGCACGGGCTGACCCTGGTCGCCGTCGGCTATCCCGAGGACCCGGGCGAGTACGCCCGCCGCGCCGAGGCGACCCGCCGGCTGCGCGTACCCGTGGAGGGTTGACCGCCCCCGCTCCCGCCCTGGGCGCCGGACCGTCAGGCCGGGCCCTCCACCGTCCCCGCAGAGATCCGTCGATCGTCAGGAGTCGCCGCCGTGCAGGAACCTCGCCGTGGACGGGATCTCGGCATAGTCGTCGGGACGTTGCCGACGGGTCCCCTGAACGCGGTCACCGACGTGCCCGGCGTGCGGGTGGGCCACACCACGCTCGTCGAGGGGGACAGCATCCGCAGCGGGGTGACGGCGATCGTCCCGGACCAGCTGACCGACCGCCGCTCCCTGCCGGCGGGGCTGTTCGTGGGCAACGGGCACGGCAAGATGGTCGGGTCGACCCAGGTCGCCGAGCTGGGCGAGATCGAGACCCCCGTGGTGCTGACCGCGACGCTGTCGACGTTCCGGGCGGCGGACGCGCTGGTCACCTACATGCTGCGGCAGCCGGGCCGGGAGACGGCCGAGTCGCTGAACCCGGTGGTGGCGGAGACCAACGACGGGTTCCTGTCCGACATCAGGGCGCGGCCGGTACGGGCGGAACACGTCCTCGGGGCGCTGGAGGAGGCCTGCGGCGGACTGCCCGCGGAGGGCGCCGTCGGTGCCGGTACGGGCACGGCCGCGCTCGGCTTCAAGGCCGGCATCGGAACGTCCTCACGGCTCGCCGCGACGTCCGGCGGCACGGTCACCGTCGGTGTGCTGGTGCAGGCCAACTTCTCGGGAGTGCTGCAGGTGTGCGGGGTGCCGATCCGGCCCGCGCAGGTGGGCGTGCCGACCCCGTCGCTGCCGGACCGGCCCGCGGGGAACTCCTGCGTCATCGTGGTCGCCACCGACGGTCGCCTCGACGCGCGGCAGTTGGGCCGCGTCGCCCGCCGGGCCATCTTCGCCATGGCGCGCGTCGGCTCGGACTTCGCCGGTGGCAGTGGCGACTACGCGCTGGCGTTCTCCACCGCCGACACGCGGACACCGACCGCGCCGGAGTCCGACCTGGAGCCCGTCTTCGCAACGGTGCTGGAGGCCGTGGAGGAGGCGCTGCTGAACTCGCTGTTCATGGCGCGCACCACCGTCGGCGTGGCCGGCCGGGTCAGGTACGCGGTCCCGCACGAGCGGATGCTCGACCTGCTGCGGACGCACCGGGTCGCACCCGGGACGTGAGAGACGGGGAACGGGTGCGTGGCCGTGGCCCCCGCACCCGTTCCGGTCGTGCTCCGGTCAGTCGTCCCCGTCCTGCGTACCGGTGTCGTCGGCGCCACCGTCGGTCGGCTGGCCAGCCGTGCCGCCGTCCGCCCGGCGCTCCAGCACACCCCGGTTGAGGTGCAGCTCGATCATGTCGAACAGGATCTCCCGGGCCTTCGTGTCGCCGGACCGGATCGCCTCGCCGTCGCTGCGGACGACCACCGCGTACGCGAGGTAGTGGCCGCGCACCTGCCAGCCGACGCGGGCCGGCGCGGTGGCGATCGCCGCGCTGTCGTCGTTGGCCGCCATGCCCCGGAACCGGCCCTGCCGCTCGTCGAGCAGCAGCCGGACCCGGTCCCGGGCGCGTTCGGCGTTGGCCCGGTCGATGAGGTTGAACAGCCCGGTGGTGACGAGGTGGTCGTCGTCGGGCGTCCGCAGCGTGCCCCGGACCACCTGGGTGCAGCCGAGGCGGACCAGCAGGTCGGCGACCTCACCGGTGGCCGCCACCGCGCAGCTTGCGCTGGACTGGGTCTTCAACACCCGGTAGGCGGGCTCGCCGTCGGCGACGACGAGCTGCCTGCCGGGGAAGAGCTCCTTGGCGGTCAGGGGGGCCGGGTCGGTGTCGCGGGAGTCGAGGGCCTGCGTCTCGGCCTGGGCGGGCTCGGTCGGCTCGGCCGGGGCCGTGGGCGTGGCCTGCGGGGTCCTGTCACGCTCGGCCAGCAGGGCGGCGGCGCCGAGACCGCAGAGCGCGAGCAGCGCGAGGACGGCCGCGCCGCCGACCGCGACCTGCCACAGCCGGCCGCTGCCGCCGCGCTGCGACCGCCGGGCCGGCAGGGCCGGCTCGGCCGGTGACGGCGGGGCCGGGGGCGGCTCGGCGGGCCCGGCCGACGGCTGCGACTCGGCGGACGCCCGCACATGGGCGGGCAGCGGCGGCGGCACCTGCGCCGCGGCGCGGGGCGGCGCGGGCGCGGCGGAGGGCAGCACGACGCGGTTGGCGCGGGGCAGCGACGGCGTCGGGAAACGGGACGGGGAGGGGCCGGCCGGGGGAGGCGGACCGGCATCGAGCACCGACCGGTCGGACCCGGGCTCCGGGTACTCCATGAATGCATCCTCATCGGACTCGTACCGATACACCATGTCGCCCAGAGTAGGAGGCATTGTCCCTTTAGGTGGGAATAATGGGAAATTGTGCGCGGCGTCGTTTCGCCTCGCCCCGGGCCCGCGTGCCGTCGGGCCGGGCCCCACGTGCGTCGGCGACCGGGCCCGCGTGCCGTCGAACCGGTTCCGCGTGGCGTCGGACCGGGCCCGCGCCGACGGAACGGGCGGCGGTGCGAGAATTGCCCGCGTGACCGGCGAACACTACTTCACCGCTGAGCCCTCGGCCGCCGCCAAGCCGCGCGAGGTCGAGTTCTCCGTCGCCGGCCGCGACTACGCCCTGGCCTCCTCCGCCGGCGTCTTCTCCGCCACCCGCCTCGATCCCGGCACGGCGGTGCTGCTGCGCAAGGCCGACCTGCCACCCGCCGGGACCACCGGCGCCCTGCTCGACCTCGGCTGCGGCTTCGGACCGATCACCTGTGTGCTCGCCAGCTCGGCGCCGTCGGCGACCGTGTGGGCCGTCGACGTCAACGAACGGGCCCGCGAACTCACCGCGGCCAACGCCGCGCGCGTCGGGGCGGCCGACCGCGTGCGCGCCACCGCCCCGGACGACGTGCCCGCCGAGCTCCGCTTCGCCCAGATCTGGTCCAACCCGCCGATCCGGGTCGGCAAGGACGAGCTGCACCAGCTCCTGCTGCAGTGGTTGCCCCGGCTCGCCCCGGACGGCGTCGCCTGGCTGGTGGTGGCCCGCTACCTCGGCGGGGACTCGCTGCAGCGCTGGCTGGTCGAGCTGGGCTGGCAGGTGGGGCGGCACGCCAGCCAGAAGGGCTACCGGGTGCTGCGGGTCACCCGGTAAATGGTTGGGCCGTCCGGCCCGTGCTCGGGCAGGATGCCGGACGTGGGATACGTGGACGTGGCAGCGGTGGGACACATCCTTCCCGACGGTCGGGAGCTCTTCTCCGACGTGTCGTTCCGGGTCGGGGAGGGCGCCAAGGTGGCCCTGGTCGGGCCCAACGGTGCCGGCAAGACGACGCTGCTGCGGATGGTCGCCGGTGACCTGCCGGTCAAGACCGGCGCCGTCGCGCGGGCCGGTGGGCTGGGCGTGATGCGCCAGTTCATCGGGATGATCGGCGACGAGTCCACCCTGGCCGACCTGGCGCTGTCGCTCGCCCCGCCGGCGTTGCGCGACGCCGGCCGCCGCCTGGTCGAGACCGAGGGGGCCATGCGCGCCGCCGAGGTCCGCGGCAAGTACAGCACCGCCGCCGGCAAGGCACAGCTGGCGTACGCGGACGCGCTCGCGGCCTGGGGCGAGGTCGGCGGGTACGACGCCGAGGTGCTCTTCGACACGGTCGCCACCATCGTGCTCGGCCTGCCCTGGGACGGTGCCCGGGATCGACCCGTACGGACCCTCTCCGGCGGCCAGCAGAAGCGCTTCGCCCTCGAACTGCTGCTCCGTGGCCCCGACGAGGTGCTGCTCCTCGACGAGCCGGACAACTTCCTCGACGTGCCCGGCAAACGCTGGCTGGAGGGGCGGCTGCGCGAGTCCGGCAAGTCGGTGCTCTACGTCTCGCACGACCGGGAACTGCTCGCCCACACCGCCGACCGGGTGGTCGCCGTGGAGGGCGGCAGCGCCTGGGTGCACCCGGGCGGCTTCGCGAGCTGGCACGCCGCGCGGGTGGCCCGGCACGCCCGCCTCGACGAGCTGCGCAAGCGGTGGGACGAGGAACACCAGAAGCTGCGCGAGCTGATGCTGATGTACAAGCAGAAGGCCGCGTACAACGACGGGATGGCGTCGCGCTACCAGGCCGCGCAGACCCGGCTGCGCAAGTTCGAGGAGGCCGGGCCGCCGCCCGTACCGCCGAAGGACCAGGACATCCGGATGAAGCTGACCGGCGGGCGGACCGGCAAGCGCGCGGTGGTCTGCGAGCAGCTCGAGCTCGACGGCCTGACCTTCCCGTTCGACCTGGAGATCTGGTACGGCGACCGGGTCGCCGTGCTCGGCGCCAACGGCACGGGCAAGTCGCACTTCCTGCGGCTGCTGGCCCGGGGCGGCACCGACCCCGACCCCGCCAACGGCCCGGTCGACAACGCCGCCGCGCTCACGCCGGTGGCGCACGACGGGGTGGCCCGGCTCGGCGCGCGGGTACGCCCCGGGCACTTCTCGCAGACCCACGACCGGCCGGAGCTGATGGGGAAGACCCTCGTCGAGATCCTCTGGCGGGGCGACGACCACCGGGCCGGCATGGACCGGCACGACGCGATGGCGGCGCTGAGCCGCTACGAGCTGGCGGGGCAGGGCGACCAGCGCTTCGGCACCCTCTCCGGCGGCCAGCAGGCGCGCTTCCTGGTGCTGCTGCTGGAACTGTCCGGCGCGACGCTGCTGCTGCTCGACGAGCCCACCGACAACCTCGACCTGGCCTCGGCGGAGGCGCTGGAGGCCGGGCTGACCGCGTTCGAGGGGACCGTGGTGGCGGTGACCCACGACCGCTGGTTCACCCGCACCTTCGACCGGTTCGTGCTCTTCCGGGGCGACAACGAGGTGGTGGAGACCCCGGAGCCGGTCTGGGACGTGGCGTGATCCCCGCCGACCTGGCCGACCGCCTCCGCGCGGTCGGCGGGGTCGTCGCCGTCGCCCTCGGCGGCAGCCGGGCCCGGGGTGAGCACCGGCCCGACTCCGACTGGGACCTCGGCCTCTACTACCGGGGCGAGCTGGACGTGCCGGGGCTGCGCGCCGTCGCCGCCTCGGTCGCCGACGAGGAGGTCGAACTGACCCCACCCGGCGGCTGGGGGCCGTGGGTCGACGGCGGCGGATGGCTGCGCGTCGGCGGTACGGCGGTCGACTGGATCTACCGCGACCTCGACCGGGTGCACCGGATCTGGGCCGACTGCCGCGCCGGCCGGTACGAGGTCGGCGTGCAGGCCGGGCACCCGCTCGGCTTCTACTCGTCCGCGTACGCGGGCGAGGTGGCGCTCTGCCGGGTGCTCGGCGACCCGACCGGTGAGCTGACCGCATTGCGCGAGGAGACCCGCGCGTACCCGCCGGCACTGGCCGACGCCCTGACGGCCGGCGGATGGGAGGCCCCGTTTCTGGTCGACGGCGCGGCCAAGGCGGTCGCGGCCGGCGACAGCGGCTACGTGGCCGGCTGCCTGTTCCGGGCGGTCGGGGTACTCGCCCAGGTGCTGCACGCCCGGGCGGGGCGGTGGCTGGTCAACGAGAAGGGCATGATCGCCGCCGCGGGACGACTGCCCGGCGCACCGCCCGACTTCGCCCGGCGGGCGCAGGCGCTGCTCGGCGCGGTCGGGCACACGCCGGAGCAGTTGGCCGAGACGCTCGCCGCCGCCCGCCGGCTCGTCGCCGACGTGCTCGACTGACGGGCCGCGACGTACGCCGGACGGCTCCGCGTCGGTGACGCGTGGTTCGTGCGTGTGGTGGGCTTCGCGGTCCGCAGCGTGCGCCCGGCGGCCGGCATAGGGTGGATCTCGTGACTGAGATGACCTACCGCCGGTTGGGCGACTCCGGGCTCGTGGTGTCCGTGGTCGGCATCGGCTGCAACAACTTCGGCCGCAAGCTCGACCTCGACGGCACCCGGGCGGTGGTCGACGCCGCGCTCGACGCCGGGATCAACTTCTTCGACACCGCCGACATCTACGGCGAACCGCAGGGCGGCTCCGAGGAACTGCTGGGCCAGGCGCTCAAGGGCCGGCGCGACGACGTGGTGGTGGCCACCAAGTTCGGCATGGACATGCACGGCATGAACGGCCCCGACTTCGGTGCCCGGGGTGCCCGTCGCTACATCGCCCGGGCGGTCGAGGCGTCGCTGCGCCGGCTCGGCACCGACCACATCGACCTCTACCAGATGCACGAGCCCGACCCGGGCACCCCGATCGACGAGACGCTCGCCGCGCTCGACGACCTCGTCCGGGCCGGAAAGGTCCGCTACCTGGGCAACTCCAACTTCGCCGGCTGGCAGATCGCCGACGCGGACTGGGTGGCGTCGTCGAACGGCCGGTCCCGGTTCATCAGTGCGCAGAACCACTACAGCCTGTTGGAGCGCGGCGTCGAGGCCGAGGTGGTGCCCGCCTGCGAGCGCTTCGGCCTCGGGCTGCTGCCGTTCTTCCCGCTGGCCAACGGGCTGCTCACCGGCAAGTACAAGCGCAACGAGGCCCCGCCGGCGGGCAGTCGCCTCGCCGGTGGCGGCCGGTACGCCCAGCGGCTCGCCGCCGCCGACTGGGACACCATCGAGGCGATCGAGGCGTACGCCGCCGAGCGGGGGCTGTCGATGCTCCAGGTGGCGATCGGCGGGCTGGCCGCCCAGCCGGCGGTGACCTCGGTGATCGCCGGCGCCACCACGCCCGAGCAGGTACGCGCCAACGCGGAGGCGGGCACCTGGCAGCCCACCGACGAGGACCTCGAAGCCCTGCGCGCCATCCTCTGAGCCACGTCGACACCACCCCTGTCGTCACCCTCGCCCTCGTCCCGCCCTCGCCCTCGTCCCGCCCTCGCCCCGTCCCGCCCCCGGCACCGCAGCACTGCGGCACCGGGGGCGGTGCGCTGCGCGCAGCACCCCACCCGCGCCGACGCGAGGCTCGGTGGAACGCCATGGGTGTCACCCGGCACCGGAAACACCCACCACGTTCCACCGAGCGTCGGGTCGCCTCGTGCACGACAGGCGGGCTGCGGTGGTGCGGTGGCAGTCGTGGCGCGTGCCGGGTGTCCGCTGAGTGGAACGTCACGGGTGTCAAGGGACGGCGGAGACACCCGTGGTGTTCCACCGGCTGGGCCGCCGTGCTCTTCGGCCCGCCGGCAGGACGGCCGTCAGGAGGAGGGGGCGCAGGGCAGGAAGCCAGTGCGGCGGGAGCGGGGCCGGGAGGCGGAAGTGAAGGCGCAAGGGTGATCAGCGGGAGGGGTGGCGTTCGCGGAGGGCCTGGTTCACCAGGGCGACGGTGCGGGTGGGGTGCCGGAGCACGTCGTCGGCGGTGAAGCGCAGGACGATCCAGCCGGCCGCGCGCAGGGCGTTCAGCCGGGCGACGTCCTGGCGGAAGTGGGCACGCTCGCGGTGGTGGTCGCCGTCGTACTCGACCGCGACGCGCAGGGCGGGCCAGGCCAGGTCCACCCGGCCGACGAACCGCCCGTCGGTCTCGCGAACGTCGTGCTGGGCGACCGCCGGTGGCAACCCCGCGTCGAGCAGGAGCAGCCGGAGGCGGGTCTCCATCGGGGACTCGGCCAGCGGCTCCGCCAGCGCCAGGACCTCCCGCAGCAGGGGCAGACCGGGCCAGCCGGACCGTGCGTCGGCGTACGCGCGCAACGCGGCGAGTTTCACCGCCCGGCGGTGCAGCAGCGCGTCGACGGCGACCACGGCATCGTGCCGGGGAGCCCGGCGGCCCAGGTCGAAGGCGGTGCGCAGGGGCGTGGTGACGGGCAGCCCGCCGAAACGCGTGCGATCGGAATCCGGCACCACCGACCGGTGTACCCGAAGACGGGGGTGGGCGCGCATCCGCGCGGCGCGCGGCAGCAGCACGGTGACCGGCGCGTTCCGGCTGAGCAGGTCGACACCCCACAGGTACGCGGCGCTGCGGCCGGCGATCGCCCCGCCGACCGGCAGCGACAGTGCGACCGCGTCGCACCACATCCGGTGGTCGTCCGGCCGGTAGCCGTCACGGTGCACGTGGACGTCGGGGAGGAGCCGCTGCCAGGACGGCCCGCGCAACATCGTCCAGCTCAGCAGCCCTTCGGCGATGGCGGTGCTGGCCCGGAACGGTAGGAAGGCGAGGCGGGGCGGTACCCGGGCGGCGGAGGGCATCCGGACAGCATCGCGTGACGGGACGGTCACGTGCCGCCCCCGTCTGCCGGGTTCGGGCGGTCGGTGTGAAATCCGCAGCTTGACCTTGGCGGATCCGGCGATCCGTCGTACGGTGACACCCGCAAGTGACCCACGGGAGCCCGGTGGACCGGGCTGAGAGGGGGGCTGTGAGCCCCCGACCGTCGAACCTGATCCGGGTAATGCCGGCGCAGGGAGGAGTGTTGCCGTGCCGTCCCTCGGACGACTGCATCTCATCACCGACACCCGGCCCGGGCGGGATCCGCTCGCCGTGCTGCGGGCCGCCCTTCCGGTGGCCCGCGCGGAACTGGTCGTGCAGGTCCGGGTGACCGACGACGCCACCGACCGGGAGGCGTACGACCTGGCCCGGCGGGTGGTGGCGCTCTGCGCGCCGTACGACGCCACCTGCCTGGTGAACGACCGGCTGCACGTGGCGCTGGCGGTGGGCGCCGCCGGTGGGCACGTCGGCGCCGAGGACCTGCCGGTCGGGGCGGCCCGCCGGGTGCTCGGCACGACCGCCGTGCTCGGTGCCACCGCCCGCGAGCCGGGGACGGCCGCCGAGGCGGTCGCCGCGGGAGCCAGCTACCTGGGCGTGGGCCCCTGCCACGCCACCGGCACCAAGACGGGACTGCCGGCGCCGATCGGCCCGGCCGGGGTACGCGCGGTCGCCGACGCCGTGGCCGTGCCCGTCGTCGCGATCGGCGGGGTGACCGCCGCGAACGCGCCCGCGCTGGTGGCCGCCGGGGCGTACGGGGTGGCGGTGGTGGGGGCGCTCTCCGGGGCGGTCGATCCGGCCCGGGCGACGGCGGAGCTGCTGGGAGCGCTGGGGTGCTGAACCGACCGGACGTCGCCGTGGTGGGGGCGGGACCGGTCGGGCTGGCGATCGCCTGGCGCTGCGCGCAGCGCGGACTGCGCGTCGTCGTGCACGACCCCGCCCCGGGCTCCGGCGCGTCCCACGTCGCCGCCGGGATGCTCGCCCCGGTCGCCGAGGCGTACTTCGGCGAGCACGAGCTGACCGGGCTGCTGACCGCCTCCGCCGCCCGCTGGCCGGCGTTCGCCGCCGAGCTGACCGCCACGAGCGGCGTGGACGTCGGCTACCGCACCGAGGGCACGCTGATGGTCGGGCTCACCGCCGACGACCTGGCCGAGGCGCGGCGGCTGTGGGCGTACCAGCAGGGGATCGGGCTGCCGGTGACGCCGCTGCGCCCGTCGGCGCTGCGGGACCGCGAGCCGGCGCTGGCCCCCCGGGTCCGTGGCGGCGCGCTCGCCGCCACGGACCACCAGGTCGATCCCCGCCGGCTGGTGCGGGCGCTGCGCACGGCTGCCGAGCACGCCGGCGCCACGCTGGTCCCCGCCGCCGTGCGCGCCCTGTCCGACGTGGACGCCCGCGTCACGGTGGTCGCGGCCGGCTGCGGCGCGGCGGCCCTGACGGGGCTGCCGGTGCGGCCGGTGAAGGGGCAGGTGGTCCGGCTGCGCGCGCCCGGCGGCGGCGCGCCGGGCTTCCGGCACGTCATCCGGGGGTACGTCGACGGCGAGCACGTCTACCTCGTCCCCCGTGACGACGGGGAGGTGGTGGTGGGCGCGACCGTCGAGGAGCGCTCCGACACCGACGTGTCCGCCGGGGCGGTGCTGCGCCTGCTCCGTGCCGCCGTCGACCTGCTGCCGGAGCTGGCCGAGTACGACCTGGTGGAGACGGTCGCCGGCCTGCGCCCCGGCACTCCCGACAACGCCCCGATCCTGGGCTCGTTGCCGGGCCGGCCCGGCGTGCTCGTCGCGACCGGACACCACCGGCACGGCATCGTGCTCACCCCGATCACCGCAGACCTGATCGCCGGCCTGGTCGGGACGGGTGCGCCGGACCCGCTGCTCGCCCCCTTCACCCCGGCCCGCTTCGCGCCGGCCGCGACCACCGGGCCCACCGCCCGCCCGTCCGCATCCGAGAAGGAGCACACGTGGAACTGACGGTGAACGGAGCCGGGCGCAGCCTGCCCGGCGGCGCGACCGTGGCGGACCTGGTCCGCGCGGTCACCGACCAGCAGCGCGGTCTCGCCGTCGCGGTCAACGGGGAGGTGGTGCCGCGTACGGGCTGGCCGGCGACCGTGCTGCGCGAGGGCGACCGCGTCGAGGTGCTCAGCGCCGCCCAGGGCGGGTGAACGCGATGAGCTTCGACCTGGGCGGCGTGAGCTTCACGTCCCGGCTGATCCTCGGCACCGGCGGCGCGGCCAACCTGCGCGTGCTGGAGGACGCGATCCGCGCCTCCGGCACCGAGCTGGTCACCCTGGCCCTGCGCCGCGTCGACACCGCCCCCGGTACCGCCGGCGGGCTGCTGGACCTGCTGGACCGCTGCGGCGTGAAGCTGCTGCCGAACACCGCCGGCTGCTACACGGCGGGCGAGGCGGTCAAGGTGGCGCACCTGGCCCGGGAGGCGTTCGGCACGGACTGGGTGAAGCTGGAGGTGATCGGCGACGAGCGCACGCTGCTGCCCGACGGGGTGGAGCTGCTGCGCGCCGCCGAGGAACTCGTCGCCGACGGGTTCGTGGTGCTGCCGTACACGTCGGACGACCCGATCCTCGCGCGCCGGCTGGCCGACGTCGGCTGCGCCGCCGTGATGCCGGCGGGCGCGCCCATCGGCTCCGGCCTGGGCGTGTCGAACCCGCACCACATCCGGCTGATCCGGCAGGGCGTCGACGTGCCGGTGATCCTGGACGCCGGCATCGGCACCGCCTCGGACGCCGCGCTGGCCATGGAGCTGGGCTGCGACGCGGTGCTGCTCGCCAGCGCGGTCACCCGCGCCGCCGACCCGGTGGCGATGGCCACCGCGATGCGGTACGCGGTCGAGGCGGGCCGCCTCGCATACGGGGCGGGCCGGATCGCCCGACGCTTCCACGCGCTCGCCTCCACCCCCGACGAGGGACGGCCGGACCTGTGACCGCCAGCCCCGGTCCCGCCTGTGCGGCTGCGGCACCGGCTGCGGCTGCGGATCTTGGTACGGAAGGGCCCCTGGAGGGGCCGTCTCCCACCAGGATCTCGGACGGGCCGGCTGGCGTCCTGCTGCTGACCGATCGGCGGCAGGCGCGGCGGCCGTTGACCGAGGTCGTTGCCGGGGCGGTGGCCGGGGGAGTGCGGTGGGTGGTGCTGCGGGAGAAGGACCTGCCCCGGGCCGAGCGCGCCGCCCTCGCCGCCGAGCTGCGCGCGATCCTCGCCGGGGCGGGCGGCACCCTGGTCGTCGCCGGCCCCGACCCGCTCGGCGGCGACGCCGTGCACCTGCCCGCCGCCGGCCCGTACCCGCCGCCGCGCCTCGGCCTGGTGGGCCGCTCCTGCCACGACCGGGCGGAGCTGGCCAGGCTCACCACGGAGGACTACGCCACTCTCTCGCCCGTCTACCCGACCAGCACCAAACCCGGCTACGGCCCGCCGCTGCGCCCCGACGGGCTCAGCGCGCTGATCGCGGCCAGCCCCGTGCCCGTCCTGGCGCTCGGCGGAGTGCGGAGCCCGGACCAGGTGACCGCCTGCGTCGAGGCGGGAGCCGTGGGGGTGGCGGTGCTGGGTGCCGTCATGCGCGCCGACGACCCCGAGGCGGCAGCAGCCGCCCTGACGGCAGCCGCCGACGCGGCGAGCCGGAGTGGGCACGGTCGGCCGCAGCCCCCGACCACCACGGCGCAGGCCCGGCCCGAGCTCGCGTCCGCCACCACGGAAGAGGAACGATGACCCCGACGACCGTGCTCACCATCGCCGGATCGGACTCCGGCGCCGGCGCCGGCATCCAGGCGGACCTGAAGGTCTTCGCGGCCCTCGGCGCGTACGGCACCAGCGTGATCACCGCGGTCACCGCGCAGAACACCAGGGGCGTGGACGCGGTGCTGCCGCTGCCGCCGCGCACGGTCACCGAGCAGCTCGACAGCGTGCTCGCCGACTTCACCGTCCGCGCCGCCAAGACGGGCATGCTCGGCACCCCGGCGGTCGCCGACGCGGTGGTCGACGCCGCGAAGGCCGGCCGGCTGCCGCACCTCGTCGTCGATCCGGTGCTCGTCGCCACCAGCGGGCACCGGCTGGGCGTGGTCGCGGCCGTCGAGCGGTTGCTGCCGTACGCCGAGGTGGCGACGCCGAACTGCGCGGAGGCCGCAGCCATCACCGGGCGCCCGGTGACCACGGTCGAGGAGATGGTCGCCGCCGCCGAGGCGCTCGCGGCCGGCGGCCCGGCGCACGTGGTGGTGACCGGCGGCGACGTGGACGCCGACGGCGAGGCGGTCGACGTGCTGCACGGCGGCGGCGTCACCACCCTGCTCCGCGCGCCCCGGGTCGACACCCGGCACAACCACGGCACCGGCTGTTCGTTCTCGGCGGCGATCGCCGTGCGGCTGGCGCTCGGCGAGCCGGTGCCGACGGCGGTCGCCGCCGCCAAGGAGTACGTCCTCCGCGCGCTGACCGGCGCGCGGGACTGGGAGCTGGGCGCGGGACGCGGCCCGTTGGACCACTTCGGCTGGTCCGCTTGATCACCAGGGAGGCTGTCATGCAGGCACGTCGCAAGGTGTACGTGGAGGGGTCCCGGCCGGACGTGCGGGTGCCGTTCGCCGAGGTGGAACTGAGCGGCGACAACCCGCCGCTGCGGCTCTACGACACCTCGGGACCCGGCTCCGATCCGCAGGTCGGCCTGCCGCCGCTGCGCGGGCCGTGGATCGCCGAGCGCGGCGACGTGGCCCCGGTCCGGGGCGCGGGCACCCCGCTCGCCGGCACCGACGGCCGCCGCCCCACCCAGCTCGCGTATGCGCGGGCCGGCGTGGTGACGCCGGAGATGGAGTTCGTGGCGATTCGGGAGGGCATGGCGCCGGAGTTCGTCCGCGACGAGATCGCCGCCGGGCGGGCCGTGCTGCCGCTCAACGTCAACCACCCCGAGTGCGAGCCGGCGATCATCGGCAAGGCGTTCCTGGTCAAGGTCAACGCCAACATCGGCACCTCGGCGGTCACCTCGTCGGTGGCCGAGGAGGTGGAGAAGCTGACCTGGGCGACCCGGTGGGGCGCGGACACGGTGATGGACCTGTCGACCGGCAAGCGGATCCACGAGACCCGCGAGGCGATCGTGCGGAACTCGCCGGTGCCGATCGGCACCGTGCCGATCTACCAGGCGCTGGAGAAGGTCGGCGGCGACCCGGTGAAGCTGAGCTGGGAGGTGTTCCGGGAGACCGTGATCGAGCAGGCCGAGCAGGGCGTCGACTACATGACGGTGCACGCCGGGGTGCTGCTGCCGTACGTGCCGCTGGCGGTGGACCGGGTCACCGGGATCGTGTCGCGGGGCGGCTCGATCATGGCGGCCTGGTGCCTGGCGCACCACGAGGAGAACTTCCTCTACACCAACTTCGCCGAGCTGTGCTCGCTGCTCGCGCGCTACGACGTGACGTTCTCGCTCGGCGACGGGCTGCGCCCCGGCTCGATCGCGGACGCCAACGACGCCGCCCAGTTCGCCGAGCTGCGCACCCTCGGCGAGCTGACGAGGATCGCCTGGGAGCACGACGTGCAGGTGATGATCGAGGGGCCCGGCCACGTGCCGATGCACAAGATCAAGGAAAACGTGGACCTCCAGCAGGAGTGGTGTCACGAGGCGCCCTTCTACACCCTCGGCCCGCTGACCACGGACATCGCCCCCGCGTACGACCACATCACGTCGGCCATCGGCGCCGCGATGATCGGCATGTTCGGCACCGCCATGCTCTGCTACGTGACCCCGAAGGAGCACCTGGGGCTGCCGGACCGCGACGACGTGAAGGCCGGCGTGATCGCGTACAAGATCGCCGCGCACGCGGCCGACCTGGCCAAGGGACACCCCGGCGCGCAGGCGTGGGACGACGCCCTGTCCAAGGCGCGCTTCGAGTTCCGCTGGTCCGATCAGTTCAACCTGTCGCTGGATCCGGAGACCGCGCGCTCGTACCACGACGCGACGCTGCCGGCGGAGCCGGCGAAGACCGCCCACTTCTGCTCGATGTGCGGCCCGAAGTTCTGCTCCATGAAGATCACCCAGGAGCTGAAGGAGTACGCGGCACGCGGCATGAAGGACAAGTCGGAGGAGTTCCTCTCCTCGGGCGGCCGGGTCTACCTGCCGCTCGCCTGAGCGGCTCGGCCACCCGCCCGGGACGACGCCCGCTTCCCCCAGGCCCGGCCGTCCTCCCCGATCGAGTCAGTCGCGGTGGTGGCGGCCGGTGGAGCGCAACGACCGCCGGCCGCTCTCCTGCTCGGGCTCGTTGTCCGCGATCGGCTTGCTCAGGCCGGTGACCCAGTCCACGTACTCCTCGTCCTGCTCCGGCAGGGGCTCGGGATCCCGGTCGGCAGGGGCGTCCTCGGTCCCGGCCCGGTTGCGGCGGAACAGGCCGAGCCGCCCCCGGCCCCGCCCCGGGGGCTGTTCGGTCCCCGCTGGCGACGCCGAGTCGGGCGAGGTCTCCGCCCCGGCGGCGGAGGCACCGTTCTCCGGCGCGGCGTCGACGGGTGCCGGGGTGGGACCTCCCCGGCGCGCGGTGGCGAGCGCCTCCCAGCTCGCGGCGCGGGCCAGGTCCGGCATCGGCGCGCGGTGGCGGGGCCGGGGCGTCGGCTCGGAGGCGGGATCCGCGGCGGACGCCGCCTCGGCGGCGCCGCCCTGGGGCCGGGGTGGCACCGGCCACGCCGATGCGGTCGGCGTCGCGGCGGTCCCGGCAGCGGTCGTGCCGAAGAGATCGGCGGTAGCGGCGGGCGGGGCGGGATCGGTCCTCGGCGCCGGCGCGTCGGCCGGGAGCGGCGGCGCCGGCACGGCGGCACGGGACAAGGTCGGGGGGACCGGTCCGGGCGTCTCCGGGGACGCCGGCGACGCCGTGCCCGGCGCGGTCGCCCCGGTCACGGGGGCGTCCGGAACGGCGGGCGTCGGCTCCCCCGCGGTGGGCGTCGGGTCCGTGGTGACGGGCGTCGGCTCCCCCGCGGTGGGCGTCGGCTCCCCAGCGGTGGGCGTCGGGTCCGTGGTGACGGGCGTCGGGTCCGCGGTCGCCGGCACCGGGGCCCCAGCGGTGGGCGTCGGGTCCGCATCTCCGGGTGCCACCGCGGGCGCGGCCTGGCGCGTCGACCGGGGCTTGCGGGTACGGCGGGGCTTGGGCGCGCTCGATGCGGCCTGCTGTCCGGCGACCGCTCCTGCCGGCTGCCCGGCGGACGCCGCCCCTTCGACCTGCTGCCCGGACGGGGTCGGTGTCTCGACCGGCTGCCCGGCCGCCACCGGTCCCTCGACCTGCTGCCCGGCCGGGGTCGGTGTCTCGGCCAGCTGCCCGGCCGGCGTCCCCTCGGCCCGCTGTCCCGCCGGCGTCGGCGCCTCGACCGGCTGTACCGGGTGCGCCGGTCCTCCGGTCGGGCGTCCGGCGGGTGACGCCTCCCTGACGGGCTGCGCGTCGGGCGTCGCCTCGGCTGTCGGTGCCGCCTCCGCTGCCGGGGCCGCCTCGGCGGCGGCCGGGACGGACGCGGCCATCGGCGCAGGGGCGGGGGCGTCGGCCGGCGTGCGGGCGGGCTGCCGTCCGACCGGGCGCTCGGCTGCGGCCGGGGCGTCGGTTGCCGACCCGACCGTCCATCGTGGGTCCACGTCCGGCCGGGCGTCGGCGGCGGGAGCCGGGGAGGTTCCCCCCTCGGCGGGCCAGTCCCAGTGCGGGGGAACGGCTCGGGGCGTCGGGGCGTCGCCCCCGGTGACGGTGACCGTGCCGGAGTCCGTACCGCCGGCCCGGTCGGCGGTGACCAGGGCGGCACCGGCCAGGTCGACGGTCTCCGGCTCGTCGCCGGCGTCGGCCGCGGGGGCGTTCGGCAGGGCCGGACCGGTGGGCAGCGGGCGCAGGATGTCGGTCGGCTCGATCGCGTCGGTGGGGGCGGTGCGGGTGACCAGCGGCCAGCGCAGCAGCGCGGCGGCGGCCGATCCGAGCGCGCCGGCGGCCACCGCGAGCAGCGCCGCGTAGTACGGCGTGAGCTGGTAGCGGTCGGCGGTGTCGCCCGGGCCGGCGGTCAGGTAGGCGAATGCCACCAGCACCGGGCCCGCCACCCCCGTCGCGCCGCTGACCAGCGGCGGGTGACCGTGCCACCGGGCCAGTGCGCCGGTCGCCGCCCCGGCCAGCAGCGCCACCAGCGGCAGGACGACCAGGGCCAGCCGCTGCGCCGTGGCGGCGTCGAGCGACGCAGGCTCCAGCACCCCCAGCCGTACGGTGTCCAGCGGCCCGGTCGAGACCAGCGACGGCGCCACCGAGACCAGGGCCAGCAGCCAGACCGCGCCCGCGACCGCCGCCACGTTCCAGCCCACCGGCGGCCGGAGCAGTACGGCGAGGGCCGCGCCCGCCCCGGCCAGCGCACCGAGGACCGCGCAGATGCCGACGGCCCAGACCGGGTCCACCGAGACGAGGTCGGCCGCCCGGGCGGGCTGCATGCAGAGCGGCGCGACGACGGTGGCGCCCAGCGCGGCGGCGCCGGCGACGGCGAGCAGGTGCCCGGTCCCGGCCAGCCCTCCGTCCCGGCGGGCCAGGCGCTCGGTCAGCACCGCACCCATCACGGCGGCGTTCGCGGCGAACCAGCCCGCCCAGACGAGCTGGGCCGGCCACTGGTTGACGGTGGCGCCGGTGAAGGTGCCGGTGAGCCGGACGATGCCGAAGCTGAAGGCGATGCCGAGCTGACCGGCCCCGGCCAGCAGGCTCACCCCGAGCGCGGTGAGCAGCAGTCTGCCCCAGGTCCGAATGGCCATGTCCGGCACGTTACGCACCTGTTGACCGGGCCGCCACCGGCGCGCCGCGAGCCGGGGGTGACCCGTCGGCCAGCGGTTACTTCAGTTCGACCAGCCTGGCCAGGTAGGTCGTGTCGCCCACGTTCGTGAGCATGTGCACCGCGCCCGGATCCCGGTAGACGACCCCGCCGGTCGGCTCGTCGGCGTCGATGAGGGTGCCGTCGATCGTCTGTACGACGTTCTTCGCCCCCTGGATCGCCACCACGAGGTACGGGTGGTCGTGCCGGTGCAGCGGCTGCCGCTCACCCGGCTCCAACCGGATGTGCCAGACCCGGACCCGGTCGTTCTCGTACACGATCTCCTGGCCCACCGGGCCGAGTTCGGGGTGCGCGTCGGTCATCGGGTTCCGTCCAGTCGGGGGAGCACCTCGGCGGCGATGAGCTCCAGGTGGTCGAGGTCGGCGAGGTCGATCAACCGCAGGTGCACCCGGGTGGCGCCGATGGCGGCGAACTCGCCGATCCGGTCGACGAGCTGCGCGGGCGAGCCGACCACCGGGTCCTCCGGCGGCAGCGCGCTCTTGACGTGCAGCGGTGCGGCGCGGCGGTGCGCCTCGGCGTCGGTGCGGCCGATCGCCACCACGATCCCGGCGGAGAGGGTGAGCGGGGCGCGTCCGGACTCCGCGCGGCCGGCCCGGTCGCAGGCCTCCCGCACCCGCTCGTACGCGGCGGCGGTCTCCGCGACGGTCTTGAACGGCATGTTGAACTCGTCGGCGTATCGGGCGGCGAGGTCGGGGGTGCGCTTCGGGCCGCGCCCGCCCACGATGACCGGCGGGCCGGGCACCTGCACCGGCTTCGGCAGCGCGGGGGCGTCCACCAGCCGGTAGTGGTCGCCGGCGAAGCTGTACGTCTCGCCCGGCGGCGTCCGCCACAGCCCGGTGACGATCTCCAACTGCTCGGCCAGCCGGTCGAAGCGCTCGCCGACGCCGGGGAACGGGATGCCGTAGGAGGTGTGCTCGCGTTCGTACCAGCCGGCGCCGATGCCGAGTTCGACCCGGCCGCCGCTCATCTGGTCCACCTGGGCCACCATCACGGCCAGCGGGCCGGGCAGCCGGAAGGTGGCGGAGGTGACCAGGGTGCCGAGCCGGATCCGGCTGGTCTCGCGGGCCAGCGCGGCCAGCGTCAGCCAGGCGTCGGTCGGGCCGGGCAGCGCGGGCTCGTCCCCCATCGCCTGGTAGTGGTCGGCGCGCAGGAAGCCCTCGAAGCCGCCGTCCTCGGCCAGCCGGGCGAAGCGGAGCTGGTCGTCGTAGCTGGCGCCCCGGTGCGGCTCGGTGAAGACGGTGGCCCGCATGCTCATCGTCCCTCCGCGCCGGCTGTCGCCGGCAGGTCCCGCTCCATGAGCAGTTCGTGCAGGTCGGCGCTGACCCGGGCGACGTCCGCCAGGTGCGCGTTGCGGCCGAGGGTGCGCGGTCGGGGGATGTTCACGTCGACCACCTTGCGGATCCGGCCGGGTCGAGGGCTGAGCACGACCACCCGGTCGGCCAGCAGCACCGCCTCGTCGATCGAGTGGGTGACGAAGACGACGGTGGCCCCGGAGGTCATGTGCACGCGCTGCAGCTCACCGGAGAGCTCCTCGCGGGTGAGCGCGTCGAGCGCGGAGAACGGCTCGTCCATCAGCATCACCCGGGGCTCGCCGATGAGCGACCGGCACAGCGACACCCGCTGCTGCATGCCGCCGGAGAGTTCGTGCGGCAGCCGCTTCTCGAAGCCGCCCAGCCCGGCGAGCTCCAGCAGCTGCCGGGCCCGGTCACGGTGCTTGGCCCGCTTCCAGCCGAACATCTCCACCGGGAGCAGGACGTTGTCCAGCACCGTGCGCCAGGGCAGCAGGGCCGGCCGCTGGAAGAGCATCGCCATGTCCGGGCGCGGCCTGGTGATCGGCGTACCGGCCACGGTGATCCTGCCCTCGCTCACGGGGAGCAGGCCGGCGATCAGGCGCAGCAGCGTGGACTTGCCGCAACCGGAGCGGCCGAGTACGGCGACGAACTCGCCCGCCGCCACGTCGAGGTCGATGCCACGCAGCGCCTCGACGCGGCCGCTGCGGCCGTCGAAGGTGCGGGACACCCCGGAAAGCTGGATCATCTCCGGCGGCCCCCCTGAGTCAGCGATCAGCAGTCGCGGCCCAGGGTAACCGCCTCGTGTGGACAGCACGTCGTCCGGGGTGGACGCGAGGATTTTTCCGTAACGAAACCCATACGCCTGGCATTGTCGGGGTCGGTTTCTCGTACGCTGTGCCCGCTAAGAGTCCCCTCACGACGGATGGTGTCGGCTCAACCCCTCGGCCGGCCCACCAGACAACCCCTCCGGCGGCGGCGCGCCGCTCCGGTCGGAAAGGACATGGTGCACTGATGAGAAGGCTGACCCGTACGGTCGCTGCCGCTGCGCTGGCCACCGCCCTCGCCCTGGTCTCCGGGTGCAGCGGCGACTCGGATTCCGGCGCCGACGCCAAGGGCGGCAACGGCGGGGCGTTGGAGAAGGTGACCTACCTCACCTCGTTCGGCAACTTCGGCCGTGACTCCTACGCCTGGGTCGCTAAGGAGAAGGGCTTCTTCAAGGAAGCCGGGTTCGACGTGGACATCAAGCCAGGTCAGGGCACAAACGCGGTCATCCAGCAGGTCGTCGGCGGCCAGGCCCAGTTCGGCCCGATCGACCTCACCGGCGGCCTGCTCCAGCTCGGCGGCGGCCAGGCCAAGGACTTCGTCGCGGTCGCCGCGATCCAGCAGCGCACCATGGCCGCCATCGCCACCGTCGAGGGCAAGGGCATCGCGTCGCCGAAGGACCTGGAGGGCAAGAAGCTCGCCGACACCCAGGGCTCCGTCGTGCGCAACCTCTTCCCGACGTACGCCCGGATGGCCGGTGTGGACGCGAGCAAGGTGACCTGGGTGAACGGCCAGGCCCAGGACCTGATGGGCATGCTGGGCTCCGGCACGGTGGACGGCATCGGCCAGTTCGTCGTCGGTCAGCCCACCATCGAGGCGGTGACCAAGCAGAAGGCCGTCCTGCTGCCCTACAGCAACGTCATGCAGGACCTTTACGGCAACGTGCTGATCACCTCCTCCAAGATCGCCAAGGAGAAGCCGGAGATGGTCAAGCGGTTCACCGCGGCCCTGATGAAGGGCCTGGACTACGCGCTGACCAACCCGCAGGAGGCGGGCGAGCTGCTGAAGAAGAACGTCGACGCCGCCAACCCCGCCGCGGCCGCCGCCGAGCTCCAGCTCATGGCCGGCTACGTGCGCTCCAGCAACTCCGGCACCCAGCTCGGCACCCTGGACAGCGGCCGGGTCGCCAAGAGCATCGCGATCCTGCAGGGCGCCGGTGCGCTCAAGCAGAACATCACCCCCGACCAGATCATCGACTTCAGCCTCGCGCCGAAGGCCTGACGGACGCCGACCACGGCACGGGGGTGCGGTCCACCGGGGCGACCCGGGGGCCGCACCCCCGTCGCGTGCCGGCCCGGCCGGCAGGAGAGGAGAACCCGTGACGGAGACGACCGCTACCCGGTCCGGCGACGTCGGGAAGAAGCCCGCGGGCGCCGGCGCGCCCCCGCGCCGGTTCGGCGTACGCCCGGCTGCCGTCGGGCTGCCGCTGCTCGGCGCGGTGATCACGCTGGCCGCCTGGTGGCTGGTCACGTCGGGCCTGCAACTGGTGCACCCGGTGTCGCTGCCCCCGCCGCAGGCGGTGTGGCAGGCGATGGTCGCGGGAAGCGACGTGCTGTTGCCGGCGCTGGGGGTGACCACCACGATGACCGTGGTCGGCTTCCTGCTGTCGGCGGTGGCCGGGGTGCTGATCGGGATGGCCCTGGCCGGGTCGCGGCGCGTCGAACGGATGTTCGCGCCGCTGCTGGTGGCGGTCAACGCGGTGCCGAAGATCGCCCTCGGGCCGCTGCTGGTGGTCTCGGTCGGCTGGGGCGCGAAGCCGGTCCTGACCATGGTGTTCCTGCTCTGCTTCTTCCCGATCGTGCTCTCCACGGCGACCGGGCTCACCACCACACCGAACGACCTGGCCGAGCTGGCCCGGTCGCTGAACGCCTCGTGGTGGCAGGCGTTCCGCAAGGTGCGCCTCCCCGCCGCGCTGCCGCAGATGTTCGTCGGGCTCAAGGTGGCCATGCCGCTGGCCGCGATCGGCGCGGTGATCGGTGAGTTCTACTCGGACAAGCCGGGGCTGGGCTACCAGATCCTGCAGTACAACGGCGTCGGGGACACCGCGACCGCCTGGGCGGCGATCGTGCTGATCGCGACGATGAGCATCCTGCTCTACAGCGCGCTGTCCCTGGTCGAGCGGCTCGCCCTGCCGTGGGTCCGGGCCACCACGTCGGCCCGCTGACCCGCTGGAGCAGCCGCTGGTGCGGCCCGCCGTGTCCCGGCGGGCCACACCAGCCGGTCAGCTGGCGAGGCGCCAGCGCCCGTTGCGCGCCACCAGGGTGGTGAGGGCCTGCGGCATCAGGCCGGAGTGGTTGTCCGGGGTCATCCGGATCGGCCCGGAGAGACCGTCCAACTGGGTCGTCTCCAGCACGTCGCGGATGCCGTCGCGGTCGACCTGGCCGGGCTCGCCGCCCGAGCGCAGCTCGGCGTCGGCGATGAGCTGCACCGCGTCGGCCGCGAACGAGGAGGAGCCGTTGTAGCCGCCGAAGCGGGCGGTGTAGTCCTGGAACCACTGCCGGCGGGCCGCCTTGGCCGGGGTGGTGGCGATCACGTCGTCGATCACCATGGTCTGGGTGAAGACCAGCGTGGTGCGTTCGGTCGCCGCGGACGCGGCACCGAGGAAGAGGTCACCGGCCGCCGCCGCGTCGAAGTAGAGGTCGCCCTCGAACTTGGCCTGCTGCGCGGCGGTGGCGGCCAGCGTCGCCTGCTCCGCCGGGGTCCACACGACCAGCGCGTCCGGCTTCTTCGCGATCAGGTCCTTGACCTGCCGGCCGACCTCGGTGTCGGTGGTGCGCACGGCCTCCTCGCGCAGCAGCTTGATGCCGGTCTTCGCGAACTCGGCGCGCAGGGCGGTCAGCCCCTCACGGCCGTAGGCGTCCTCGCTGTGCAGCACGCCCGCCTTGCGTACGCCCTTGCGGCGCATCTCGGAGGCGAGGGCGGCGGCGCTGTCGGCCGCGTTCGGGGAGAGCTTGAACACGTACCGCCGTTCCGCCACCGGGGTGGACACGGCACTGGACGCGGCGAGCGCAATGGTGGGAATTCGCTTCTCGTTGATGGTGCGCACGGCGCCGACGGCGCATTCGTTGCAGCCGCCCATGATGATGGCGCTGACTTGGGAATCGGAGCTGAAGTCACCGATGTTGCGCAGCGACTCGCTCGCATCCGACCGGTTGTCCTTCACCCTCAGCTCGACCTTGCGGCCGCTCAGCGCGCCGGAGGCGTTCAGCTGCTCGACCTTCAGTTCCAGCGCCCGCTGGTACGCCTTGCCGACGGGCGCCGCCGCGCCGGAGAGCTCGAGGTCCGCGGCGATGACGATGGGACTGGTGTCCTGCTCGTCCGCCCCGAACTGGCAGCCGGTGAGCGTGGTGGCCAGCACGGCCGATGCGAGCGCCGCGGCGGTCGCGGAGCGGATGGGGGTCAACTCAGTCCTCCAGATGCGGCCCGGGACGATGCCCGGTCACCGCCGGGTTGTCCGTCCTCAGTAGAGGAACGGTATCGGTCTGCCGTACGGTGTGCGCGAAGCCTGCAAAACCTTGCCAACGCCGGGCCCTGCGGTCAAGCGGAGCGTCGGAAGCGTTTCGGGACGCGTATCCCACATGGTGGCGCAACGGGAAGTTTGCAAACGCTTACTAATACGACACGGATGACCACTCTGGAGTTACATGCCCTGTTCACGGGCATGGAGAATTGAAGGTATTAGTTGACCGGATCGCGGGATGCGTGCCCTCCAACCGTTTCCTACCCCGCTGCGACTTCCCAAACAGGATCACTTCTGATGAAATCGCGGCCGTGCCGCGTGTGGCGCAGTCCGCTGCACCGGGCGCGAGTCGGCGGGGCAGGCGTGGAAGAAACGACGGAGGCGATGTCGTGAGCACCGGACCGACGACCCTGCCCGCGAGTGGCGGCACCGATCAGTCGAAGCGGCGCCGGCTGCCCCGGCTGCGCGACGTGCGGATCCGCTCCAAGCTCGCGCTGATCCTGGTCGTGCCGGTCGCCGCGGTGCTCGCGCTGGCGACGGTCCGACTCGTCGCCGTCGGCGAGAACACCTTCGACGCCAACCAGGCACGGGCGCTGACCGCGCTCTCCGTCGACGTATCCGCACTGACGCAGGACCTGCACGCCGAGCGGATGGCCGCCGCCGCGTTCCTGTCGACGCCGCAGCAGAAGGCCGACACCTACAACCTGCGGGTGCGCAGCACCGACGAGCGGGTCGCGGCGTACCGGGCGGAGCGCGGACGCATCGGCGAGGTGCCGACCGCCGTACGGGAGCGGCTCGCGACCATCGACGAGCACCTGGAGACGCTGGCCAGCACCCGGCAGGAGGTGCTGGACCGTCAGCAGATGGCGGTCGCCGAGGCGGCGCTCCGCTACGGGGTCATCATCACCGACCTGGTCGCGTATGGCGACGGGCTGGCCCAGCTGCCCGGCGACGAGCGGCTCTCGGACGCCCGGCGCGCGGTCGCCGCGTTCACCCGCGCCAAGGCGGCCGTCGCCGAGGAGCAGTCGGTCGTCTTCACCGCCCTCGTCGCCGGTCGGCTCGACGAGGAGCAGTTCTCCTCCTTCGTGGCCACGCTGACCAGCCAGCAGGAGGCGCTGGTCGCCTTCTCGCTGGCCGCTGACCCGACCCAGCGTGCCCTGGTCGACAGCACGGTCTCCGGCGACGCGGTCACGCTCGCCGACCGGATGGCCGCTGACATCACCCGCTCGGTCGGGCAGACCTCGTTGGTGACCGCCCAGGACGCCGCCGCCGCCATCGGCGCGGTGAACGACCTGATGCGGTGGGCCGAGATCCGCCTGCAGGAGCGGCTGCTCAGCCAGGCCGACCAGGCCCGCTCGGACGTCATCCGGCAGGCATTCATCGAGACCGGGCTGGTGCTGCTGACCCTCATCGTCGCGGTGACCCTCGCCGTGGTGCTGGCCCGCTCGCTGAACCACTCGCTGCGCCGGCTGCGCGAGGGCGCCCTCTCGGTGGCGAACCACGACCTGCCGGACGCGGTCAAGCGGCTGCAGAACGTCGGCAACGTCGGCGACGGCGGCGTCGAGGAGATCGTCCGGCAGGTACGCGACCCGATCCAGCTCAACAACCGCGACGAGGTGGGCCAGGTGGCGCTCGCCTTCAACGTCGTGCACCGCGAGGCGGTCCGGGTGGCGGCCGAGCAGGCCGCACTGCGTACCAGCGTCTCGGCGATGTTCCTCAACCTGGCCCGGCGCAGTCAGACCCTGGTCGACCGCATGATCGGCGAGCTCGACGCGATCGAGCGCGGCGAGGAGGACCCGAAGCGGCTCGCGCAGCTCTTCGAGCTGGACCACCTGGCCACCCGGATGCGCCGCAACGACGAGAACCTGCTCGTCCTGGCCGGTGCCGACTCGGCCGTACCGCGCCGCGACGACGCCCTCCTGGTGGACGTGCTGCGGGCCGCGCAGTCCGAGGTCGAGCTCTACAACCGGATCGAGTTCGGCACCGTCGACACCGACATCTCGGTCGCCGCGCACGCGGTCAACGACGTGGTCCGGCTCGTCGCCGAGCTGCTCGACAACGCCACCCGCTTCTCGCCGCCGACCACCACCGTGGTCGCCGACGGCCGGCGGATCCGGGACTACGTCCTGATCCAGGTCGAGGACCGGGGCCTCGGCCTGACCGACGACCAGCTCGACTCGCTCAACCGGCGACTGGCCGCCCCGCCGAGCGTCGACGTCGCGGCGTTCCGCCTGATGGGTCTGGCCGTGGTCAGCCGGCTGGCCTCCCGCTACGGCATCCGGGTGGAGCTGCGCCGCAACGTGGAGGGCGGCACGGTCGCCCAGGTGACGCTCCCCGCCGCGACGGTGGTGCTGCCACCCGTGCACAGCCGGGACCCGCAGATCACCCGCCCCCGGCAGCCGCTCGCGGTCGAGCAGAACCCGCTCACCCCGGCCGGCCTCGCCGAACCGGCTGGCGCGGGACGTACCGCCTCGGCCACCCTGACCGAGCAGTGGCGCTCCGCCGCCCCGGCGCCGTGGCAGGCCCCGGAGCAGGCGCGGGACACCACGGCTCCCGTGCAGGCCGGCGGCCTGGCGGCGACGCAGCCGGCCGCCCCGGCGGCACCTCCGGCCCGCCCGGCCTTCGGCGGCGGCGTCTCGGTCGGTACGCCGACCGTCGCGTACCCCACGGTCGACGCCCTGCCCAGGCGCGTCCCCGGCGGCGAGACCTCGGCGCCGGCGGCGCCGGGCCTGCCGGTCGGCCCGGTCGCCGGCTCGCCCGGTGCCACCGGGCTGTCGGGAGGGCTGAACCCGGACCGGGGCCGCGGCCTCGGGGCCGGCCTGGCCGCCACCGCCCCGCTCGCCCCCGCCCCCGCGGCGCCGATCACGCCGCGCCCCGAGCTGCCGGCCGAGGCGCCGATCTTCCGGGAGATGGAGGCGGTGTGGTTCCGGTCGCACGGCAACGACGCCACCGCCATCTTCACCCGCCCGAACTTCAGCCAGCCGCCCGCGGCGCAGCAGGCCACCGGGGCGCCGAGCGCCGCACCGCCGAGCGCCGCACCGCCGAGCGCCGCAGCGCCGGCCGCCCAGCCGGCACCGGCGCAGCCCCGCGCACCACGGCTGCCCACGCGCACGCCGGGCAGCACCGACACCACCCCGCCGGCCGCGCAGTCGGCACCGCCGTCGTACACCCCGCCGGCCGCGACGCGAGCCGGCACGCCGGACACACCTCCCGCGGCACCCCCTGCGGCACCTCCCGCGGCACCTCCCGCGGCGCCGGTCACGGAGCCGTCACCGGCGGCGCCGGCGACGGACGCGGACGCCTGGCGGACGGCGGCGGACGAGGGCTGGACCCGGGCCAGCCGGGCGGCGGCCCCCGCCACCGCCGGCACCACCCGCTCCGGGCTGCCCAAGCGGCAGCCGCAGGCACAGCTCGTGCCCGGCGGGATCGAGCCCCGGGGCGGCCGCGACCGCAGCCGGCGTACCCCGGACGAAGTTCGGGGCCTGTTGTCGGCCTACCACCGCGGCGTGCAGCGCGGCCGGGCGGCCGGAACGGACCAGAACAGCACCTCGACCAAGGAGACGAGTCGATGAACAGGCCAGCGGCCATGCAGGACATGAGTTGGTTGCTCACCAACTTCGCCGACAGCGTGGCGGGAATCGCCCACGTGGTGGCGGTGTCCGCCGACGGGCTGCTGCTCGCCTCCTCGCGGGACCTGCCCGCGGACCGGGCGGACCAGCTCGCGGCGATCACCTCGGGCGTGGTCAGCCTGACCGAGGGCGCCGCCCGGATGTTCAGCGCCGGCGGCGTGCTCCAGACGGTCATCGAGATGGACAGCGGCTACCTGTTCCTGATGTCCATCAGCGACGGTTCGTCCATGGCCGTCCTGGCGGCCCGGAGCTGCGACGTGGGCCAGGTGGGCTACGAGATGGCGTTGCTGGTCGAGCGGGTCGGTGCGGCGCTGGTGCCGCTGCCCCGGGACGCGGTGCGCTCCTAGCGGGACGCGACGTGCGGGCTGCGCGTCGTCAGGAACGAGAAGATCCGGTGCCCGACCAGGGGCCCGGCCGGGAACGGAGGTGATCGTCGATGGACCAACGGCGCGTGGACCCACGTGGTGCGCTGGTGCGGCCGTACGCGGTCACCCGCGGCCGGACCGAGGCCCGGATGGACATCGCCCTGGAGGCGGTCCTGACGGCCAGCCCGACCCAGGCCGCGGAGTCCCGCTTCGCGGGGCACGACAAGCACCGCATCGCCACCGTCTGCGAGGGCCGGGCACAGTCGCTGGCCGAGATCTCCGCGTACACCCGGATGCCGCTGGGCGTCACCCGGGTGCTGGTCGCCGACATGGTGGCCGAGAGCCTGCTGACGCTACACACTGCCGCTCCCGCCGAGGGGTTCGAGGAGCGGATGGAAATCCTTGGAAGGGTGCTAAGTGGACTTCGCAGGCTATGACCCCGCCGGGGCCCGCCGAAACCGGGGAATCATCTCCGCGAAGATCGTGGTTGCGGGCGGCTTCGGCGTGGGCAAGACCACCCTGGTCGGCGCGATCTCGGAGATCACCCCGCTGAGAACCGAGGCGGTGATGACCGCGGCCGGCGTCGGCATCGACGACCCGTCCAAGGTGCCGGGGAAGCAGACCACCACGGTCGCCATGGACTTCGGCCGGATCACCATGGCCGAGGACCTGATCCTGTACCTCTTCGGCACGCCGGGCCAGACCCGCTTCTGGTTCATGTGGGACGAGATCATCAAGGGCGCGGTGGGGGCCGCCGTGCTGGTGGACACCCGCCGGATCACCGACGCCTTCGCGCCGCTCGACTACTTCGAGAACCGCAGGCTGCCGTACGTCGTGGCGTTGAACCGCTTCGACGGCGCGCCGCAGTACGAGCTGGAGGAGGTCCGCGAGGCGCTGGCCATCTCGCCGGACGTGCCGCTGGTGCTGACCGACGCCCGGCACCGGGACGCGGTCAAGCAGGTGCTGGTGACCGTCGTGGAGCACGCCATGCTCCGCCTCGAGGCCGAGCACGGCCGGGGCTACCCGACGCCGGTCGGCTGAGCGCGACGGCTACCGCCTCCGGGCCGCTCAGTCGACCCGGAGGCGGTAGCCGCGCTTGACGACCGTCTGCACCACCCGGGGCGCGCGCAGCCCGGCGCGCAGTCGGGCCACCGCCATCTCCACGGCGTGCTCGTCGGCGCCGCGCGGCAGCGTCCGCAGCAGGACGGTCCGGGACAGCACCCGACCGGGCGAGCCGCACAGCGCCCGCAGCACCGCCATCGGCGCCGGCGCGAGCGGACGCAGCTCGCCGTCGAGCACGGCGGCGTGCCCGCGCAGGGTGAGCAGGTGACCGGCCACCTCGAGGGTGACCGTACGGCGCGGCAGTTCCTCGACGATCGTCCGCACCAGGGCGCCCAGGCGGGCCCTGGCCGGCGTGCTGACCGGCACCCCGCGTCGCAGCAGCGGGCCCGCGGTGACCGCGCCCACGCAGCTCGCGAGCACGTCGCCCCGGAACGCGTCGAGCACCGCGTCGCAGCGGTCCCCGGCGGCGCGCAGCAGCGCCTCGGCCGCCGGGGCGGAGGTGAAGGTGACCGCGTCGACCAGCCGGCCGGCGACCAGGTCGATGAGCCGGTGCAGCGGGGCGGGATCGGTGGGCGGCGCCCACCGGTGGACGGGTGCCTCGATCACGGTCGCCCCGGCCGCCTCCAGCGCCAGCGTGCACTCCGGCTGCCGCTCGCCGTGCACCTGCACGGCGACCACCTGCCCGGCCACCCCGCGCCGGCACAGGTGCTCGATCACCTCCTCGCAGCTCTCCGAGCCCGGTGACCACCGGTCGTGCAGCCCGGCGGCGCGAATGGCCCCGCGCGCCCTGGGGCCCCGGGCCACCACGTACGCGTCGGCGAGCACGCCACGCAGCGGCTCGGCCAGCCCCCAGCCCTCGGCCGCCTCCAGCCAGCCGCGCATCCCGATGCCGCTGTCGGCCACGAGGACGTCGGGCGGCCGGTCCAGGCAGGCCCGGGTGGCCTCGCGCAGGTCGGTGTCGTCGGCCAGCGGCACGATCCGCAGGACCGGGGCGACGACCACCCGGGCGCCCCGCCGTTGGAGCAGCGCGGCGAGCTCGTCCCGCCGGCGGTCGGTGGTCACCCCGACGGTGAAGCCGGCCAGTTCGTCGCGCATCCACCCCTCCCGTCGCAGCCGCCCGCACGCCGTCGACGAGGGTGGCGGCGCCCCGCTCGGGCTCCAGCCGGTCGAGCGGGCTGACCGGCGTCCGGGCGCCGCTCGCCGCCGGCCGGGTCCCGTAGCAGCGGGATGGTCTGCGTCCGCCCCGGTCCGGTCGCCGCGTGCGCACCGTCTGTCGTGTCGGCACAGCGTGCCGGGGGGCGGTTTCCGCTCCGGGTCCCGTCCGTTTCGGTCCTGTCAAGAGCGGCCCACACCGCACGGGGGCGACGGGCCGACGCGCGACGTCTATCATGCGGGAAGACATTCCTGCGATATGGGAGGCGCGATGGAAGTGGCGGAGGCGTTCGACGCGGTGGCCGGCCGCTACGACGAGGCCCGCCGGCGCCTGGTGCCCTGCTTCGACGCCTTCTACGGCACCGCCGTCGAGGTGGCCGCGCCGCCGCTGCGGGCCGCGCTCGCCGCGGGGCGCACCCCCGAGGTGCTGGACCTGGGGGCGGGCACCGGGCTGCTGTCACTGCTGCTCGCCGCCGCCGTGCCGGGGGTCCGGCTGACCCTGGTCGACGCCGCGCCGGCCATGCTCGCCGTCGCCGCCGAGCATCTGCGCGCCCGCGGGGTGACCCACCGGACGGTCCTGGCCGACCTGGCCGACCCGCTGCCCGCCGGCCGCTACGACGCGGTGGTCAGCGCGCTGGCCGTGCACCACCTCGACGACGCCGGCAAGCGCGGGCTCTACCGGCAGGTGCCGGCGGCCCTGGCCCCCGGCGGCGTCTTCGTCAACGCCGAGCAGGTCGCCGCCCCCACCCCCGCGCTGGACCGGCGCTACCACGAGGTGTGGCTGGCGCAGGTCGCCGCGCTGGGCTCCGACGCCGACGAGGTCGCCGCCGCCGAGGGTCGGATGGCGTACGACCGGCCGGCGCCGGTCACCACGCAGTGCCGCTGGCTGGCCGAGGCGGGCCTGGTCGACGTCGACTGCTACTTCAAACAGTGGCGGTTTGCCGTGTTCGGCGGTCGGCGCGAATAGCCCGGGGCGATGGGATGACTGCCGGTCATACCCGTGGGTAGTCTGCTCGGCATGACTGCCAAGGTGACCCTGTCGTTCTCGGACGAGACGATCGAGGAGGCCCGGCGGTTCGCGAAGCGCGAGGGGCTCTCCCTGTCGGCGTGGATGGACCAGGCGGCCCGCGAGAAGGCGCTGCGCGAGGTCTTCACCGCGCACGCCGCCGCCGTCGGCCGGGCCGGTCTCGACCTCGAAGCCGCCGCCCTCGCCGACGCGCGCGAGGTGGGCATGGTCGACGACGTGCTCTTCGGTGGGCGCCCGCGTGCTGCGTAGGGGCGAGGTCTGGCGCATCGACGGCGCCCGGGAACGCCTCGGACTGGTGATCAGCTCCGACGTCTACAACTCCACCGACGTGCCGATCGTGATCGTGGCCGAGGTGGTCGAGGAGGCGCTGCTGCGCGACTCGCCCCTGGCGGTGCCGATGGGCGCGTACGTGGTGATGCCCGACCGGATCTCCTCGCCCATGAAGAAGTGGTTCACCGAGTGCGTGGACGTCGCCGACACCGAGACCATGCTCCGGGTCGGCCGGGCGCTGCGCATCCTGCAGGAGCTCTGACGTCCCACCGGCGGCCTCCGTCCGTGCCGCGGTCTCCGTTCCCGGCGCGCACCGCCGGCGGCGGGGGTGTGAGCACCGCCATGTATCCTTCGGGGGCCAGGCGGGGGCGGTACCCCGTTTTGACCTGCCGACGGGGCGGCGGGTATCGTTGCCTGCTGTTGTACGACATCCAGAGGCGTGCCGCCTGAGGTACGCTTGGTCGTTCGTGCGCGCCCGGTAACCTCGGCGCGCGACCCCAGACCGACGACGAGACAAGGTATACCTGTGCGTACGTACAGCCCGAAGCCGGGTGAGATCGAGCGTCAGTGGCACGTCATCGACGCCTCTGATGTCGTGCTGGGCCGCCTGGCCACCCACGCCGCCACGCTGCTGCGCGGCAAGCACAAGCCGACTTTCGCGCCGCACGTCGACACGGGCGACTTCGTCGTCATCGTGAACGCGGGCAAGGTCGCGCTGACCGGCAACAAGCGCCACACCAAGATCGCCTACCGCCACTCCGGCTACCCGGGTGGTCTTAAGCAGGTCGGCTACGACGAGCTGCTGACCAAGCGTCCCGAGCGGGCCATCGAGCTGGCCGTCAAGGGCATGCTCCCGCACAACAAGCTCGGCCGTCAGCTCATCAAGAAGCTGAAGGTCTACGCCGGTGCCGAGCACCCGCACGGCGCGCAGCAGCCGGTGCCGTTCGAGATCAAGCAGATCGCGCAGTGAGCGCGGGCGAAGGAAACAGCATGACCGACATCACCGAGACCGAGGTTGCCCCCGAGGAGGCCACCGAGGCGCCGGCGCCCGTCGCCCGCGCGCCGCGTGGTGACCGCCCGATCCAGACCGTGGGTCGGCGCAAGGAGGCCATCGTCCGGGTGCGCATCGTCCCCGGCAGCGGCAAGATCACCTGCAACGGCCGGGACCTCGAGGCCTACTTCCCGAGCAAGGTGCACCAGCAGCTCATCAAGGACCCGCTGGTCACCGCCGAGAAGCCGGAGGCGTTCGACGTCATCGCCAACCTGCGTGGCGGCGGCACCACCGGTCAGGCCGGCGCGCTGCGGCTCGCCATCGCCCGGGCCCTGATCGTCAACGAGCCGGACGACCGCCCGGCGCTGAAGAAGGCCGGCTTCCTCACCCGGGACGCCCGGGTCAAGGAAAGCAAGAAGTACGGCCTCAAGAAGGCCCGTAAGGCTCCCCAGTACTCGAAGCGCTGATCATCAGCGGCACGTTGTACTTCTGACGAACGGCCGGGTTCACCTCCCCTGGATGGGAGGTGGCCCGGCCGTTCGCCTTTCCTGGACAGTTCCATCGGAGGTTGGCGGGTATGGGCCGGTTGTTCGGCACGGACGGCGTACGCGGGCGGGCGAACGCGGATCTCACGCCTGAGTTGGCGCTGGCGGTGGCGGTCGCCGCCGCGCACACACTCGCCGAGTCGGATCGGAGCCACCCCCCGCTGGCCGTGGTCGGGCGGGACACCCGGGCCAGCGGCGAGATGCTGGAGGCCGCCGTGGTCGCCGGGCTCACCAGCGCCGGCGCCAACGTGGTCCGGGTGGGCGTGCTGCCCACCCCGGCCGTGGCGTTCCTCACGGCCGAGGCCAAGGCCGACCTGGGCGTGATGCTCTCCGCCTCGCACAACCCGATGCCGGACAACGGGATCAAGCTCTTCGCCGCCGGCGGGCACAAGCTGCCGGACGAGATCGAGATGCGGATCGAGGCGGCCGTCGAGGCGAACGCCACCACCGCCTGGAAGCGGCCGGTCGGTGCCGGCGTCGGCCGGGTGCACGACCTGCTCGACGGCGCCGACCACTACGTGCAGCACCTGATCGGCACCCTGCCGCACCGCCTCGACGGGCTCAAGGTCGTCGTGGACTGCGCCAACGGCGCGGCGGCCGAGGTGGCGCCGGTGGCGTACCGGGAGGCCGGGGCCGAGGTCGTCGCGATCTACGCCGAGCCGGACGGCCTCAACATCAACGACGAGTGCGGCTCCAACCACATCGAGGCCCTGCGGGCCGCCGTCGTCGAGCACGGCGCGCACCTGGGCATCGCCCACGACGGCGACGCCGACCGCTGCGTCGCGGTGACCGCCGACGGCGACGAGGTCGACGGCGACCAGGTGATGGCGATCCTCGCGCTCGCCATGCGGGAGGCCGGCACGCTCACCGACGACACCCTGGTCGCCACCGTGATGAGCAACCTCGGCCTGCGGCTGGCCATGTCCGCGCAGGGCATCCGGCTTTTGGAGACCAAGGTCGGCGACCGGTACGTGCTGGAGGAACTGCGTGCGTCCGGCCTCGCCCTGGGCGGCGAGCAGAGCGGGCACATCGTCATGCCGGCGTACGCCACCACGGGCGACGGCGTGCTGACCGGGCTGCACCTGATGTCCCGGCTGGCCGCCACCGGCAAGTCCCTCGCGGAGTTGGCCGCCGTGGTCACCAAGCTGCCGCAGGTGCTGATCAACGTGCCGGTCGGCGACCGTACCGTCGGCGCGGCCGCGCCCGCCGTGCGTGCCGAGGTCGAGCGGGTCGAGGCGGAGCTGGGGGAGACCGGCCGGGTGCTGCTGCGCCCGTCGGGCACCGAGCCGCTGGTCCGGGTGATGGTGGAGGCGGCCACCGAACGCGTGGCCCGCGAGACGGCCGAGCGCATCGCCGAGCAGGTCCGCACCGCCAGCCCGACCGCCTGACTTCTCCCGTCGGCCCGGGTCCGCCATCGGCGGGCCCGGGCCGACGCCTGTCCCCGGCGGTCCGCAGCCGCCCCTACAGGCGCAGGCCCGTGGCGCGCCGGAAGGTGGCCGCCGGGTCCTCGCCGTCGGTGAGGTCCACGTCCTCGACGATCCGCCCGTCACCGAGGCGGATCAGCCGGTCGCATCGGGCGGCTATGGTCCGCTCGTGGGTGGCGAGCAGGATCGTCATGCCGTGCCGGTCGCGCAGGTCCAGCAGCAGGTCGAGGATCTGACCGCCGGTGGCCGAGTCGAGGTTGCCGGTCGGCTCGTCGGCGAGCAGCAGCCCGGGGGAGCCCATCAGCGCCCGGGCGATCGCGACCCGCTGCTGCTGGCCGCCGGAGAGTTGAGCCGGCAGGGCCCGCTCCCGCCCGGCCAGGCCCACCGCGTCGAGCAGTTCCCGGGCCCGGGCGGCGTGGTCGGCCCGACCGCGCCGGGGCAGCACCGGCGCGGTCACGTTGTCCAGCACGGTGAGCGCGGGCAGCAGGTGGTAGCGCTGGAAGACGAAGCCGACCCGCTGCCTGTACCGGGTGAGGGCGGCGCGGCCGAGCGCGGTGATCTCCCGCTCGTCCACGGTGATCGTGCCGGCGTCGACCTGCTCGATCGCGCCGATCATGTGCAGCAGCGTCGACTTGCCGGAGCCGCTGGGCCCGGTGAGCGCCACCACCGTCCCCGCCGGGATCTCCAGGGACACGTCGTCGACCGCCGTCACCTGCTGCGGGCCGGCCCCGAAGCGCCGGACCAACCCGGCGACCCGGACCGTGCTGCCCGTCGTCGTCTCCATCGTCACTCCTCCGCGAGCAGTCGGGCGGTCGGCAGCCGGCGCAGCAGCGCGGCCGGGACCAGGGCGGCCACCGAGGTGACCAGGACACCGGCCACCGCCACCAGCGCGGCGACCGTGACCAGGGCGCCGGGCAGGGCGCCGACCAGCCAGGCCGTCCCGGCCAACCCGAGGCCGGCTCCGGTGACCGCGCCGAGCACTCCGAGGGCCAGGCCCTCGTAACCGATCAGCCGGCCCAGCGCTCCGTCGCTCCAGCCGACCGCGCGAAGCGTCGCCAGTTCGGCGGCCCGGTCCCGGATGTTGAGGTAGAGCACGTCGGCGACCGCGGCGGCACCGAGCAGCACCGTCGCCACGGCGGCCGTGGTGTCCGCGCCCCGCACGCTCAGCGACACCGTGTCGCCGAGCAGGCTGCCGACGATGGCGCCGCGGAACGCGTACCCGGCAGCGGCGACCAGGGTCAGCGCGGCCACCCCGATGGCCAGCGCGCCGGCCCCGAGCAGGGTGCGACCGGGCGTGCGGGCCAGGTTGGCCAGGGCCAGGCCGGCCAGGGTGCGCGGCCGGCGTACCCAGCGGGCCGCCGCCACCGCCGGGCGCAGCGCGGCGGCCGGGTGGGCGCGCGTGGCCCGCAGGGCCGGTGCCAGGCCCGCCACCAGCGCCAGCAGCAGGGCCACCGGTACGGCCAGCAGCGCCCGCCGCCAGCCCACGTCGATGCCGAGCGCGGCCCCGAGCGGGACCGCCAGCGCCAGCGCGAGCAGCCCGGCGGCCAGCCCGAGCGCGGCGACCTCGCCGAGGATCAGCGCGCCGATCCGCCGGGCCGGCCAGCCCAGGCAGGCGAGCACGGCCAGTTCGGATCGGCGGTCGCGTACGGCGGCGGCGACCGCGTTGCCGAGGAAGAGCGCGCAGACCACCAGCACCAGTACGAAGAGCGCGACGCTCTTGCGGTCCACCGCCTTGGTGATCACCGAGGCGACTCCGAGTGCCGACCAGTTCTCGGCCAACCGCAGCGCCGGCCGGCCGAACGACCCGGCGGGCAGCTCCACGGCCTGCGGGGCCGGGGACGAGCCGAGCGTGATGTCGACGTCGAGCCCGGTGGCCTGGGCGATCCGCTCGGCGACCAGCCGGACCTGCTCTGCGGCGCGATCGCTGTAGCCGCCCACGTCGGCGACCCGGACCCGGATCGCGCTGATCGGGGCGGTGAGCTGCGGACTGCCGCCGCCCGCCAGCAGCTCCGGCACGCTGGTCAGGGTGGTCAGCAGCAGCGGCGGGGCGGCGAGGTAGCCGGCGGGATTGCCGCTCGGCTCCAGCGGCTGCCCGCCCAACGCGTCCCGGCTGGCGGCGTCGGCACCGGTGGCCCGCGGCGGTTCGTACGTCTCCAGCGGCACCTTGCCCAGGTCGCTGAACCCGGTCAGCTTCGCCGGGTCGAAGGCCCCCACCGCCCGCCATTCGCGCCAGAGGGGTTTCCTGGGGGTCGACTTCCCCAACGACAGCTTGCGCAGCGGGCGGGCACCGACGTCCTCCGTCAGCCAGGGACGCGGGTACGGGTTGACTTCCTGTTGCCCACCGTAGACCTCGGCGGCGGCCGGCGGGAGCGGACGGACCCGCAGGGTGCCGTCGGGGAGCCGGTCGTACTCCACGGGCCCGGCCTGCACGATGTCCTGGAGCTGGCCGTAACAGCAGCCGGTCGAGGAGAGACCCTCGGTGAACCGGGAACGCCAGCCGGAGAGGACGTCGGCGCTGGCGTCCCCGGCGGGGATCGCCGGCCCCCGCCGCAGCTCCCGCTCCAGATCGGCCAACGGCACGCCGCCCGGGCGCGCGGCGGGCAGCCGCGTGGCGCCGATGCGCAGCTCCTCGTCGAGGAAGGGACGGCTGGTCGTGAGGACCGGGACGGTGTGGTGGCCCTCCGTGCGTCCCTCGACGACCGAGTCGTCGGGGCGGAGCGCCCGCCCCTCGACCACCGTCCCGGCCAGGCCGACGAGTCGGTCCTCGGCGGCCGGGTCCACCGCGGCCAGCAGGAAGGGCACGGTCAGGTTGTACCGGATCCGGAGCCGGTCCGACGTGGTCACGTAACCCGGCCCGTGGCCCTCGCCGTCGGCGAGGACATTGACGTGGGCCTCGAACCGGCCATCAGGCAGCAGCCGCACAGGCATCACCGCCCAGTCCTCCCGCTCCGAGTAGGCGCCCAGGCTGCCCATGGCGTGCCGCGGGTCGCAGATCGACTGGGTCCGGCCGTCGGGCAGGACCTCGCGCGGGGAGGGGCCGCACGTTTCGTCCCAGGGGTAGCTCCGGCCGTCGGTGTAGGTGGTGGCGTCGGCGCTCATGACCATGTCACTGCGGGCGTGGATGATCGGGTGCTTGGTGACGTACAGGTACCGGGCGCGGCCCGGGGCGGTGGAGAGGCCGCGCTCGGCGACGAAGCGCGGGTCGATCCGGATGACCTGCCGGTCGAGCGAGCGGTCGACGGCGTCGGTCAGGTCCATCGCGGTTGTGACGGGGGCGGTCGAATAGCCGAGCATGGCGATGGGGGCGGCGACGTCCACCCCGGCGAGCGCCTTCACCTGGTCGTACTGCGCCGTGGTGATGCCGCCGAAGAGGCCGGAGAGGTAGTTGGGCTGGACCAGCCGCCGCTCGGCCTCCAGCGGGGTGCGCGCGCCCTTCGGGCGGACCAGGATGTCGTAGGCGGCCTCGGTGTTCCGCTCGACGGCGCCGGTGACTTCGAGCCGGGAGGCGGTGGTGGCGCCGGTCAGCACGACGAAACCGGTGGTCGCCACCAGCACGCCGAGCAGCAACGCCACCGACCGTCCCGCACGGCCGCGAAGCTGTCTCCAGATGATGTTGAGCATGTCGCGCCTCCCCGTGTGCTGAGCACACTGTGCGCGATACATTGTGACAATGCAAGACCCGGCGGCGGTCCGCCCCGGGTCGGATCGGAGCAGACGGTGGCGATACAGCACGCGGTCCTGGCCCTGCTCGCCGGCGGCCGCAGCTACGGCTACGAGCTGAAGGGCGCGTTCGAGGAGGCGGTCGGCCCGCAGTGGGGGCCGCTCAACATCGGGCACCTCTACCAGATCCTCGACCGGCTCTCCCGCGACGGCCTGGTGGTGGCCGAGCGGCAGCCCCAGCCGGTCAAGCCCGACCGGGTGGTCTACGAGATCACCCCGGAGGGGCGGGCCGAGCTGGCACGCTGGCTCGGTGAGCCCAGCCCGCGCAGCGGCGGGTTCCGGGACGACTTCTTCCTCAAGGTGACCGCCGCGGCCCGCTCCGGCGAGCCGGCCACCGTGCGCACGGTGCTCGGCAACCAGCGCGGTCACCTGATGCGGGAGCTGCGCAACCTCGACGGGCTGCGCCGCGCGGCCGACGATCCGGTGGTCGGCCTGCTGCTCTCGGCGGCGGCCCGGCACGTCGAGGCCGACCTGGCCTTCGTCGACGACGCCGAGGCGGTGTTGCTCGCCGACGGCGCAGCGGCGCTCGCCCGGCTCCGGGCGACGCCCCGCTCCGAGGACGCGCCGTCGCAGCGACGGGACGGCCCGACCCGGGCGGCCGGCTGACCGTCAGGCGTACGCGGTGGTCAGCCGGTCGCCAGGCGACGCAGTCGGTCGACGGCCTCGGCCAGCACCTCCGGGCGCTTGCAGAAGGCGAAGCGGACGAGGCGCCGGCCCGCCCCCGCGTCGTCGTAGAAGACCTGCGTCGGCACGGCCACCACGCCGCACCGCTCGGGCAGCGACCGGCAGAACTCCACCCCGTCCCGGCCGCCGAGGGCGGTGACGTCGGCGGTGACGAAGTAGGTCCCCTCCGGCGCGAGCACCTCGAAGCCGGCGTCGGTCAGCCCGCCGACGAGCTGGTCGCGACGGGCCTGCATGCCGTCGCGGAAGTCCGTGAAGTAGTCGTCCGGCAGGGCCAGGGCCACCGCGACGGCCGGCTGCAGCGGCGCGGCGTTGGTGAAGGTGAGGAACTGCTTCACCCGCAGCGCCGCCGACACCAGCGCCGCCGGCCCGCTCACCCAGCCGACCTTCCAGCCGGTGCAGGAGAACGTCTTGCCGGCCGAGGAGATGCGCAGGGTGCGCTCGCGCATGCCGGGCAGCGTGGCCAGCGGCACGTGCGGGGTGGCCGCGTCGGTGAAGACGAGGTGCTCGTAGACCTCGTCGGTCACCGCGTAGGCGTCGTGCTCCCGGCACAGCTCGGCGACCAGCGCCAGCTCGTCGGGGGTGAACACCTTGCCGGTCGGGTTGTGCGGCGAGTTCAGCAGCACGAGCCGGGTACGCGGGCCGAACGCGGCGCGCAGGGCGGTCGGGTCGAAGGCGTACCGGCCGTCGGCGGCGGGACGCAGCGTGACCGGGCGACGGACCGCGCCGGCGAGCGCGACCGAGGCGGCGTACGAGTCGTAGTACGGCTCGAAGCAGACCACCTCGTCGCCTGGCTCGCAGAGCCCGAGGATCGCCGCCGCGATCGCCTCGGTGGCGCCCGCCGTCACCACGATCTCGCCGTCGGGGTCGTACTCCAGCCCCCAGAACCGGCGCTGGTGCGCGGCCAACGCCGCGCGCAACGCCGGGATGCCCGGACCCGGCGGGTACTGGTTCTGCCCGCCGCGCAGCGCCTCCGCGGCGGCGGCGAGCATCTCCGGCGGCCCGTCGGTGTCGGGGAAACCCTGGCCGAGGTTGACGGCGCCGGTGCGGACGGCGAGGGCGGACATCTCGGCGAAGATGGTCGTCCCGAACGGGCGCATCCGGGCCACCAGCGGATCCACGTCGGCGGTCGTCACGCCCGCCAGCCTACGGACTCCCGGCGCGGCTTCAACCCCCGCCGAGGGCGGCCCGACCGCCCGGGGCCGTCGCCGGCGCCCCCTCCGCCCGGTGGAGCTATGTCACGGAGCGTGCCGCTTCCCTTCCGATCGCTCAAGTCGGGTGATTGTTTGGCCGGCTTTCGCGCACGCGCGATGAGTGAAACTAGGTTAGGCTGCGGGACATGTGTGGAATCGTTGGTTACGCCGGTGCGCGCCCGGCGCTCGGCATCGTGCTCGACGGACTGCGGCGGCTCGAATACCGCGGCTACGACTCGGCCGGCGTCGCCATCGTCTGCGACGGCGCGCTGCTGACCGAGAAGAAGGCCGGCAAGCTGGCCAACCTGGAGAAGGTGCTCTCCGAACGGGCGGCCGAGGACCCCACGTCCTGCGCGGCCAGCCCGATCGGCATCGGGGACGGCACCACCGGCATCGGGCACACGCGCTGGGCCACCCACGGCGGCCCGACCGACCGCAACGCCCACCCGCACCTGGCACCCGACGGCCGCGTCGCCGTGATCCACAACGGCATCATCGAGAACTTCGCGAAGCTGCGTGCCGAGCTGGAGGCCGACGGCGTCCAGTTCACCAGCGACACCGACACCGAGTGCGCGGCGCACCTGCTCTCCGCCGCGCTGGCCGACCTGCGCGCCGCCGGGCACCCCGACGGGCCGCAGCTTCTCGCCGCCGGCATGCGGGTGGTCTGCCAGCGGCTGGAGGGCGCGTTCACGCTGCTCGCCGTCGACGCCGCGGTGCCCGGCGCGGTGGTCGGCGCCCGGCGCAACTCGCCGCTGGTCGTCGGACGGGGCGAAGGGGAGAACTACCTCGCCAGCGACGTGGCCGCGTTCATCGAGCACACCCGCGAGGCGGTGGAGCTGGGCCAGGACCAGATCGTCCTGATCACCGGCGACACCATCGAGATCACGGACTTCGCCGGCCAGCCCGCCAGTGGCAAGGACTTCCACATCGACTGGGACTCCTCCGCCGCCGAGAAGGGCGGCTACGACTGGTTCATGCTCAAGGAGATCGAGGAGCAGCCGCAGGCCATCGCCGACACGCTGCTCGGCCGGCTCACCGACTCCGGCGAGATCATGCTCGACGAGGTCCGCCTCAGCGACCAGGACCTGCGCGACGTCGACAAGATCTTCATCGTGGCCTGCGGCACCGCGTACCACTCCGGTCTGGTCGCCAAGTACGCCATCGAGCACTGGACCCGGATCCCGTGCGAGGTGGAGCTGGCCAGCGAGTTCCGCTACCGCGACCCGGTCCTCGACCGGTCCACGCTGATCGTGGTGATCTCGCAGTCCGGCGAGACGATGGACACCCTGATGGCGCTGCGGCACGCCAAGGAGCAGAAGGCCCGCGTCCTGGCCATCTGCAACACCAACGGCTCCACCATCCCCCGGGAGTCCGACGCGGTGCTCTACACCCACGGCGGGCCGGAGATCGCCGTCGCGTCCACCAAGGCGTTCCTCACCCAGCTCGTCGCCTGCTACCTGATCGGCCTGCACCTGGCCCAGGTGCGCGGCATCAAGTTCGCCGACGAGGTGGCCGCCGTCGTCGCCCAGCTGCAGGAGATGCCGGACAAGCTGCGCGAGCTGCTGGAGCGCATCGAGCCCGTCCGCGAGCTGGCCCGCGACCTGAAGTCCGAGCCGACCGTGCTCTTCATCGGCCGGCACGTGGGCTACCCGGTGGCCCTGGAGGGCGCGCTCAAGCTCAAGGAGCTGGCGTACATGCACGCCGAGGGCTTCGCCGCCGGCGAGCTGAAGCACGGCCCGATCGCGCTGATCGACAAGGGCACCCCGGTCATCTGCATCGTGCCGTCCCCGGTCGGCCGCGGGATGCTGCACGACAAGGTCGTCTCCAACATCCAGGAGGTACGCGCGCGCGGCGCCCGGACCATCGTGATCGCGGAGGAGGGCGACGAGGCGGTCGTCCGCTACGCCGACCACCTGATCTACGTGCCGCGTACGCCGACGCTGCTCGCGCCGCTGGTCACCACCGTGCCGTTGCAGGTCATGGCGGCCGAGATCGCCGCCGCCCGGGGGCACGACGTGGACCAGCCCCGCAACCTGGCGAAGTCGGTCACGGTCGAGTAGCCGTACGCGCCCCGCCACGGGCCCCCGTCCCACCGCGCCGGTGGGCGGGGGCCCGTCGCGTCGCGCGGGTCAGCGGCCCAGCACCACCCGGGCCATCCCGTCGAGGGCCGGGTTCTCCGCCGCCCAGTAGCCGGTGTGCCCGTGCCGGCCGCTGGGGAACGTGCGCCCGCCGAAGCCCGGGTGGGACGGGTCCTGCCCGAACCACAGCTCGCGCTCCGGCGCGCCGAGCAGCGTCCCGATCGCCGGGCCGGCCGGCGACGCGCCCAGCAGGGCCCGGCGGGCCAGCTCGTCCGGCGACCGGGCCCACCGGATGACGTCGTCCGGCGCGGTGCTCGCCCAGACCTGCCCGGCCGGCACGCCCAGCTGGCCCGCGTGCGCGACCCCCACCCCCGGCGAGCCGACGAAGACCAGCGCGTCGGCGGCCAGCCCGTGATCGCGGGCGGCCGTGCCGACCACCAGCGAGCCGTAGCTGTGCCCCAGCACGGTCTGCCGGCCCGGCGGGTCGTCGTGGGTCGCCCGCAGCCCCTCCTGGAACCGGTGCAGCGCCGGGCCGGCGTCGCGGGCCTGGCCCGGCCACGCCGCCTCGTGCAGGAAGTCGGGTGCGTCGTAGTCGAGCCAGAGCACCGCGGCGGCCTCCTGCCCGGGGTCGAGCGCGCCGCAGCGGGACAGCACCCGTGCCGCCCGGCCCAGCTCGCCGGGCACGTCGTGCAGCCCGGCGGTCATCCCCGGCACGTAGGTCAGCACCCGGCTCGACCGGTCCGGGTTGCCCAGCGCCACCACCGCCCGCCCCTCGCCGGCCGTGCCCAGCCCCAGCAGGTAGGCCCGGGGCTGCTCGTCGCCGGCCAGGCGGACGGCCAGCGCGTCCAGCCCCGCCAGGACCTTCCCGACGCGCGCCAGCCCGGCCAGCTCGACCGGCCCGCGCGGCACCCGGTCCAGCAGCCGTCGCCGCGCCGCCAGCAGTTCCTCGCGCCGCGCCCCGAGCAGCAACCGGTTGGCCTGGTCGCGAGCGGCCACCGGGACCCCGTCGAGGCTGCCGAGGAGCCCCGGCTCGTGCGCGACCAGCCACCGGCGCTGCGCGGGGGTGAGCCCCGCCCACCACGCCCGAACCGTGGCCGGGGCGGCGCCCGGCGCCGGGCGGCCGGGCGGGGGCGCGTCGGCCCACGCCGCGCCGGCGGT
>NZ_JBAKHL010000038.1:0-68114 GCF_036902715.1 Micromonospora sp. CPCC 205546 | reverse complement strand
CGTGCCCGGCGGCGGCCAGGGCGACGGACAGGGCGTGCACGTGCCGGCCGAGCCCGCCGACGAGGACCGGCGGGTACTCCCAGGAGAGCATGAGGATGCGGCGGGTCTGCGGGGGCGTGCCCGTCGTCCCGGTCTGCGTCGGGACCTGGGGCCGGGAGGTGAGGGTGGGCCGGTGGACCCGACCCGGGTTGGTGGTGGGCTGCTCGCCGACCCGCAGGGTCGTCACATCAATCTCCGTCCATGCATGGTGGAACGCGCCGGCAGCGATGGCGGCGGAACGGTGTGAGGGATGGCCGAGGGGCCGGGTGAGGACGCGCGGGCGCGCCCCACGACAAGCAAAGGGCATTCCGGCCGATCCCGCATCTCGAAAGGGGCCAAGGTGACGGAGGACACCTGAAAGTCCCGGGTCGGGTCAGTCGGGTGGATTCCGGTCATCCTCCGATCGGGTGGATTGACGGCGGAACGCGCGGGGCAATACCCGCACGCGCGCCGCCGGCCCCGCCGTGCGGTGTGCTCATGGTGCGATGCGCGCTCATGATCTCGCAAAGGAGCGACATGCAGGTCTGGCCGGGTGAGCGGTATCCCCTGGGGGCCACCTACGACGGGATGGGCACCAACTTCGCCATCTTCTCCGAGGTGGCCGAGCGGATCGAGCTCTGCCTGTTCGACGAGTGGGACACCGGGGCGGAGCGCCGCGTCGAGCTGCGGGAGGTCGACGCGTACGTCTGGCACGCGTACATCCCCGGCATCGAGCCGGGACAGCGCTACGGCTACCGCGTGCACGGCCCGTACGACCCGGCGAACGGGCTGCGCTGCAACCCGGCCAAGCTGCTGCTCGACCCGTACGCGAAGGCGATCGACGGCGACGTGCGGTGGGACCCGGCCGTCTACGACTACGAGCACGGCGACCCGGAGCGGATGAACACGACCGACTCGGCGCCGTTCATGCCGAAGTCCGTGGTGGTGAACCCGTACTTCGACTGGGGCAACGACTCGCCGCCGCGCATCCCCTACCACCACTCGGTGATCTACGAGGCGCACGTGCGCGGGCTGACGATGCGCCACCCGGACATCCCCGAGGAGTTGCGCGGCACGTACGCCGGCCTCGCCTCGCCGCCGATGATCGAATACCTGACGAAGCTCGGGGTGACCGCCGTCGAGCTGATGCCGGTGCACCAGTTCGTGCACGACCACCGGCTGACCGACCTGGGGCTGCGCAACTACTGGGGCTACAACACCATCGGCTTCTTCGCCCCGCACCACGGCTACTCGGCGCTCGGGCACCTCGGCCAGCAGGTGCAGGAGTTCCGGGGCATGGTCAAGGCGCTGCACGCCGCCGGCATCGAGGTCATCCTCGACGTCGTCTACAACCACACCGCCGAGGGCAACCACCTCGGCCCGACGCTGAGCTTCAAGGGCGTCGACAACGCCAGCTACTACCGGCTCAGCGAGGACGACCGGCGCTACTACGTCGACTACACCGGCACCGGCAACAGCCTCAACGTGCGCAGCCCGCACTCGCTGCAGCTGATCATGGATTCGCTGCGGTACTGGGTGACCGAGATGCACGTCGACGGGTTCCGCTTCGACCTCGCCGCCACCCTCGCCCGGGAGTTCTACGAGGTCGACCGCCTCTCCACCTTCTTCGAGGTGGTGCAGCAGGACCCGGTGGTCAGCCAGGTCAAGCTGATCGCCGAGCCGTGGGACGTCGGGCCGGGCGGCTACCAGGTGGGCAACTTCCCGCCGGTGTGGACCGAGTGGAACGGCAAGTACCGCGACACCGTGCGCGACTTCTGGCGCGGCGAGCCGGCCACCCTCGCCGAGTTCGCCTCCCGCATCTCCGGCTCCGCCGACCTCTACCAGGACGACGGGCGCCGCCCGTTCCACAGCATCAACTTCGTCACCTGCCACGACGGGTTCACGCTGCGCGACCTCGTGTCGTACAACGACAAGCACAACGACGCCAACGGCGAGGACAACCGCGACGGCGAGAGCCACAACCGGTCCTGGAACTGCGGCGTCGAGGGCGACACCGACGACGAGGCCGTACGCGCCCTGCGGGCCCGCCAGCGGCGCAACTTCCTCGCCACCCTGGTGCTGTCGCAGGGCGTGCCGATGATCGGCCACGGCGACGAGCTGGGCCGCACCCAGCGCGGCAACAACAACGCCTACTGCCAGGACAGCGAGCTGGCCTGGGTCGACTGGGACGACGCCGACGCCGGGCTGCTGGAGTTCACCCGCAAGCTGGTCGACTTCCGCCGCAGCCACCAGGTGTTCCGCCGGCGGCGCTTCTTCACCGGCCTGCCGGTGCGCTCCCGGCTGGTCGACGAGCCCCTGCCGGATCTGGCCTGGTACACCCCCGACGGGCGGGAGATGACCGGCGAGGACTGGGGCAACGACTTCGGCCGCGCCGTCGCGCTCTTCGTCAACGGCGAGGGCATCCGCGAGCGCGGCCCGTACGGCCAGCGTCACGTGGACGCCTCCTTCCTGCTCTGCTTCAACGCCCACGACGCGCCACTGGACTTCACCGTGCCCGGCCCCGAGTTCGGGCAGCGCTGGGAACTGGTGATCAGCACCGCGGAACCGGAACCGGAGAAGACCACGGTGGTCGAGGCGGGCGGCACCCTCCGCGTACCCGACCGGTGCGTGGTGGCGCTGGAGAGGAAGGCCTGACATGTCGAGCACCCCTCGACCCGACGCGCCCCGCGTGGGCGCCACCTACCGGGTGCAGGTACGCCCCGGCTTCGACCTGGACGCCACCGCCGAGCTGGCCGACTACCTGGCCGGCCTCGGCGCCACCCACCTCTACAGCGCGCCCCTGCTCACCGCCACCCCCGGCTCCGCGCACGGCTACGACGTGGTCGACCACCGCGCCGTCAACCCGGAACTGGGCGGCGAGGCGGCCCGGCAGCGGCTGCTGCGGGCGCTGCGCGCCGCCGGCCTCGGCCTGGTCGTCGACATCGTGCCCAACCACGCCGGCGTGGCCGTGCCCGCCGCGAACCCCGCGTGGTGGGACGTGCTGCGCCGGGGCCGCGACTCGGCGTACGCGGGCTGGTTCGACATCGACTGGGACCGGGGGCGGCTGCTGCTGCCGGTGCTGGCCGACTCCCCGGACGCCCTGGACGACCTCAAGCTCGCCGACGGGGAACTGCGCTACCACGAGCACCGCTTCCCGGTCGCCGACGGCACCGGCGACGGCACCCCCCGCGAGGTGCACGACCGGCAGCACTACGAGCTGGTCTCCTGGCGGCGCGGCGACGCCGAGCTGACGTACCGCCGGTTCTTCGCCGTCTCCGACCTGGCGGGACTGCGGGTGGAGGACCCGGAGGTCTTCGCCGCCACCCACGAGCAGGTCCTGCGGTGGGCGGCGGCCGGGGAGGTCGACGGCATCCGCGTCGACCACCCGGACGGGCTGCGCGACCCCTCGGCCTACCTGGCCAGGCTGCGCGCCGCCGCGCCGGACGCGTGGCTGGTGGTCGAGAAGATCCTGGAGTACGGCGAGGAACTGCCGGACTGGCCGGTGGACGGCACCACCGGCTACGACGCCCTCGCCGCCGTCTGCGGGCTCTTCGTCGACCCCGACGCCCAAGGCGACTTCACCGCCCTCGACACCCACCTCGTCGGTCGGCACACCTCCTGGCAGGACCTCACCCACGACACCAAGCTCGCCGCCGCCACCCGGTTGCTGTCGGCCGAGCTGACCCGCCTCGCCGCGCTCGCCGGTGACGTCGACCGCGACGCCGCCCGCGCCGCGCTGGCCGAGCTGGCCGCCGCCTTCGCCGTCTACCGGGGCTACCCACCTCAGGGCGCGCGGCACCTCGCCGCCGCCCGCGCCGAGGCCGGCCGCCGCCGCCCCGACCTGACCGGCACGCTGGACGCGCTCACCCGCCGGCTGCGCGACCCCGACGACGAGCTGGCGAAGCGCTTCCCCCAGTTCACCGGCGCGGTAATGGCCAAGGGCGTGGAGGACACCGCCTTCTACCGGTGGAGCCGCTTCGTCGCGCTCAACGAGGTCGGCGGCAGCCCCGCGCACTTCGGCGTGCCGCCGGCCGAGTTCCACCGCTTCGCCGCCGCCCGGCAGGTGCGCTGGCCGGCGAGCATGACCACCCTCTCCACCCACGACACCAAGCGCTCGGAGGACGTGCGGGCCCGCCTCGCCGTACTCAGCGAGCTGCCGGGGCGCTGGGCGGACCTCGTCACCCGTTGGACGGCCCGCGCGCCGATGCCCGACCCGGCCTTCGCGCACCTGCTCTGGCAGACCGCCGTCGGCGCCTGGCCCATCGAACGGGAACGGCTGCACGCGTACGCCGAGAAGGCCGCCCGCGAGGCGTCGGTGTCGACGAGCTGGGCCGACCCCGACCCCGCCTTCGAGCGCGCCATGCACGGCGTCGTCGACGCGATGTACGACGACCCGCAGCTGCGCGCCGAGCTGACCGCCTTCGCCGACGAGATCACCCCCGCCGGCTGGTCCAACTCGCTGGGGCAGAAGCTCGTGCAGCTCGCCATGCCCGGCGTGCCCGACACCTACCAGGGCACCGAACTGTGGGACAACTCGCTGGTCGACCCGGACAACCGCCGCCCGGTCGACTTCGCCGTACGCCGGGAGCTGCTGGCCCGCCTCGACGCCGGCCCGCCCCCGCCGGTGGACGTGGACGGCGCGGCGAAGCTGCTGGTGGTGTCGCGGACCCTGCGGCTGCGCCGCGACCGCCCGGAGCTGTTCGGCGGCTACCGGCCGGTGCCGGCCCAGGGGCGCGCCGGGCGGCACGCGCTCGCCTTCGACCGGGGCGGCGCCGTCGCGGTCGCCACCCGGCTGCCGCTCGGGCTGGCCCGCACCGGCGGCTGGGGCGACACCACCCTGTCACTTCCCGTTCACGAGGTGACCGACGTGTTCACGGGCCGGGCCTACAGTGGCGGACAGATCCCGCTGGCCGACCTGCTGGCCACCTATCCCGTCGCGCTGCTGGCTCCCACCACCGAGTCCGTGGAGGCTTCATGACCGAGTTCACGGTGTGGGCGCCGCAGGCCGCCCGCGTGCGGCTGCGCCTGCCCGGCGTCGCCGACCACGAGATGCGCGCCGGCGCGGACGGCTGGTGGCGGGTGGAGGTGCCCGCCGCCGGCCCCGGCACCGACTACGCCTTCCTGCTCGACGACGACGAGCGGGCCCTGCCCGACCCCCGCTCGCCCTGGCAGCCGGAGGGCGTGCACGGACCGAGCCGGCGCTACGACCACGCCGCCTTCGAGTGGACCGACCAGGCCTGGAGCGGCCGGCAGCTGCCCGGCGCCGTCCTCTACGAGCTGCACGTCGGCACGTTCACCCCCGAGGGCACCTTCGACGCCGCCATCGGCCGCCTCGACCACCTCGTCGACCTCGGCGTCGACATGATCGAGCTGCTGCCGGTCAACGCCTTCAACGGCGAGCACAACTGGGGCTACGACGGGGTCTGCTGGTATGCCCCGCACCAGCCCTACGGCGGGCCGGACGGCCTGAAACGCCTGGTCGACGCCGCCCACGCCAAGGGTCTGGGGGTGATCCTCGACGTCGTCTACAACCATTTCGGGCCCTCCGGGGCCTACGCGCCGATGTTCGCGCCGTACCTGACCGAGCAGAGCAACACCTGGGGCCGCACCGTCAACCTCGACGGACCGCACTCCGACGGCGTGCGCCGCTACATCGTCGACAGCATCCTGATGTGGCTGCGCGACTACCACGTCGACGGGCTGCGGCTCGACGCCGTGCACGCCATGCCCGACTCGCGTGCCACCGGATGGCTCGAGGAGGTGGCCATCGAGGTCGAGGCGCTCTCCACCCACCTGGGCCGGCCGCTGTCGCTGATCGCCGAGTCCGACCTCAACGACCCCACCCTGATCACGCCCCGGGAGGCCGGCGGCTTCGGCCTGCACGCCCAGTGGAACGACGACGCCCACCACGCGCTGCACACCCTGCTCACCGGCGAGCGGCAGGGCTACTACGGCGACTTCGGCTCGCTGGAGTGCCTCACCGACGTGCTCACCGGCGGGTTCTTCCACGCGGGCACCTGGTCCAGCTTCCGCAACCGCCACCACGGCCGCCCCGTGGACCGCCAGCGCATCCCCGGCCACCGGTTCGTCGCCTACCTGCAGAACCACGACCAGATCGGCAACCGGGCCACCGGCGACCGGATCTCCGCCACCCTCTCCCCGGGGCTGCTGCGCGTCGGCGCGACGCTGCTGTTCACCGCCCCGTTCACCCCGATGCTGTTCATGGGGGAGGAGTGGGCGGCCAGCACCCCGTGGCAGTTCTTCACCAGCCACCCGGAGCCGGAGCTGGCGACCGCCGTCGCCACCGGCCGCAGGCGGGAGTTCGCCGCCCACGGCTGGCCGGAGGGCGACGTGCCGGACCCGCAGGACCCGCAGACCTTCGTCCGCTCCCGGCTCGACTGGGCCGAGCTGGACAAACCCGAACACCGCGAGATGTACGAGTTCCACAAGCGGCTCATCGCGCTGCGCAAGAGCCACCCCGACCTGTCCGACCCGAGGCTGCACGCCGTGGACGTACGCCCCGGCGACCAGTTCCTGGTGATGCGCCGGGGCGGGACGCTGGTGGCGGCGAACCTGGCCGCCAAGCCGCAGCGGATCACGCTGCCGGGGGTGGCGCGCCGGGTGCTGCTCGCGACGGGGGAGGGGGTCACGGTGATGCGCGACCGCATCGAGCTGCCGGCGGAGTCGGCGGCGATCGTGGCGCTCTGACGGCGCTCGACGTCGCCCTGCCTCCGGCAGTGACGGTGCGGCTGCCGGCGGCGGTCGGCCCGCCCCCGCCGGCGGTGGTCAGTCGGCGTCCAGCACCTCGCGCAGCCTGGCCGCGAACTCGGCGGGCTTGCCCGCGTAGCCGAACTCGCCGCCCAGGAAGCCGCCGTGGTGGCTCGGGAACACCGCGGCCTCCTGCCCGAGCAGCGCCGCGGTGGCGACCGCCGTCCGGGCCGTGTAGGTCCCCGCCGACTCCTCGCCGACCGCGATCACGATCCGGGTCGGCGCGGCGGTGAGCGCCGCCGCGTCGGGGCGGTAGTCGGTGACCGCCCAGGAGTTCTTCGACAGCAGCGGGTCGTCGCGGGAGCCGTCGTCCTCGGTCGGCAGGCCGAACGCCGCCGGGTCGGGGGTGGGCTGGGCGAAGTAGGCGTCGGTGAACTCGCCCTGCCAGGACGTCATCGCGATGAACGCGGCCATGCCCGCGCCCATGCCCTTCGCCTGGTACGCCTCGTGGAAGGTCGCCCGCGCGCGCTCGGCCGCCGCCGCGTCGGGAAGCACGGCGTTGATCGGCGGCTCGTGCGCCACCAGCGTGCCGACGTCGCCGGGGTGGGCCGCGACCAGTTCGAGCGCGGTCACCGCCCCGCCGCTGCTGGCGAACACGTCGACCGGGCCGCCGCCGAGCGCCTCGATCAGCAGGTGCAGGTCGGCCGCCTGCTGCTGCGGCGTGTGGTCCGACCGGCCGTCGGAGCGCACGCTGCGGCCCAGGCCGCGCGGGTCGTAGGTGACGACCGTCCGGTCGGTGAAGTGGGGGGCGAGCGCGTTGAAGCCCTCCGCCGTCATCGGTTGGCCGATCATGAGCAGCGTGCGGTGATCGCCGGAGGCCGACAGCGGTCTGCGCACGTCGTAGACCAGGTCGACGCCGGGCACGGCGAGGGTGTGGGTCTCCATCGTCGTCATGCCGGCGAGCGTACGACCGGGGGGTGACAGATCCGGTGCCACACGCGGAAGGGACACCCGCCTGTCTCGGGCGCCGGCGCCGGCGTCAGGATCTCCGGCATGGAGTTCTTCTGCTACCACCGCGACCGGTCGGGCTCCCTGCCCCTGCGCGAGGAGCTGCGCGAGGAGCACTGGTCCTACATGGACCGGTACGCGGCCCGGATGATCGCCCGCGGGCCGACGTTCGCCCCCGGCGGGAGGACCCCCACGGGCAGCGTGCACATCGTCGACCTGCCCGATCCCGCCGCCGCCCGGGCGTTCGCCCTCGACGAGCCGAACTACCAGGCCGGCGCGTACCGGGACGTGCTGCTGCGCCGGTGGCACAACACGCTGGGACGCACCATGTGGGACTTTCCCGGCGGCCGGACCGGAGGCGACCGTTACCTGGTGCTCGGTCTCGGCGCGGGGCAGGCCGCCGACCTGGACGTGAGCGGGGACCGGAACGAGTTGATCGCGTACGGGCCGCTGCTGTCCGACGACGGCGTGACGTGGCTGGGCACGGCGGCACTCGTCCGCGCCGACGACCCGGGCGGGGCGCGTGCCGTGCTGACCCCGGACCGGTACGCCGAGATCGAGGTCCACGCGTGGGCGTTCGGCGGACGCCCGTCATGACCCCACAGACCTCGGCCCTGACCAGTTTCCTCTGTCAGGTCCTCCGGTGACCGCCGCGCCGCCGGAGCCACGGTGCGGCGCCACCAGCATCCACCAGCGGCGCACATTGTGCTCTCCCCGATGACGCCGGCCCCGGATGGTCCGGAATTCGCGACTTCGGCGGCAGCGCCCCTCGTCACCGGACACCGGCAAGTCACCGGAATCGCAGGACCACAGGCGCGTCGGCCGGCCCGGATGAAGACGGCCGAGTTCACTTCCCACGTCTTCTCGGCGCGCGCGTCGACGACCACCCGCGCCCCACGGCATGGAGAACATTGAACAGAAAGTGATCGGGTGCCTACGTATCTGCGACGGCCCGGCGATCCACGCGGGCGCTTCTCGCCACCGCGGCGACGGCGGCATGAGGGCACTAGCAGGCGTAAATACGGAAACCGACGCACGCCCTTACGCAGCGCAGTAGGGGTTGCGTGGCCCGAAAATGCTGCGGTACGTTCACGTGCCACGAGGATCAGTGTCAATGTGATGCTCTAGGGGAGTTCTTGCTACGCCATCGGGGAAAACTTGTTCGATAACATCTCGCTCGCACTTTCCGGAGAAAGGCCGACCGCCGAGCTTCTCGCCGATTTTGTGGAAATCGGCCTGGTGCGCGGCGAGTACATATTCCGGGATCTGCAGCTGTATCCGACCGCACCAGTTGCCCAAGAGAAGATGTTCGCCTATCTGGACCTTTTGTTCGGATTGGCGCCCCGCCGGGTCGTCTACCGGACGATGGAAGTGACGGTCGCCGAGGCGAACGTCCTGGCCGGGGTCGAAGAGATCCTCCACGAGGACAACCAGCTGATGGGGCTACGCGGCATCCGCCGCCACATGCGTCATCCCGCCAGCCTGTCGGCCGAGCTGGCCGTGCTGCGGGAGATCCACCGGCGGCACGACGGCCTCACGGTCATCGCCCCCTTCGTCGCGTCGGCCGACGAGTTCCGCTGGTTCCGCGACAGGGTGCGCGATGAGGTCGGCGACTGCCGCCTGGGGACGATGCTGGAGACGCCCGCCGCCGTACTCGACGCCGAGGCGCTCGCCGCGGCCGGTGCCGAGCACTTCGTCGTCGGCACCAACGACCTCGGCAGCCTGCTGGCGGCCCGGGCGCGGGTGCCCGGCGGCAGCACCGAGCTGGGCCCCGGGATGGTCCGGGCGCTGAACCTCGTCCGGGACGTCTGCGACGGCCACCGCTGCGAGATGCACGTCGCCGGATATCTGACCCCACCCCTGGTGGAAGCGGCGACCAAGGCCGGCGCCGAGAGCTGCGTCGTGCACTACGCCGATCTGCCCCGGCTGCTCGGGGACGGCTACGCGCACCTTCCGGACCTGCGGCACCTCGCCGACGTCAAGCGGCGCACGCGTGCGGCGATCGACGCCCACAAGACCGGTCCCGACGGCGAAAGGCAGAGCTCCTCATGTGCGGTCTAGCTGGAGTGGCGGTTGTGGGGTCGACCGTGGACCGGTGCAACCCGGCCGACGTCGCGGCGGTGAACTCCATGCTGGCCTCGCTCACCCGCCGCGGTCCCGACGGTCGGGGGATGGCGCAGGACGACGCGGCGATCCTGGGATTCACCCGACTCGCCCTGGTGGCGCCCAAGGACGGCGATCAGCCGTTCATCTCGGCGGACGGCCAGGTCGTGCTCATGGCCAACGGCGAGGTCTACAACCATCGGGAGCTCGAGGCCTCGATTCCGGACATCCGCCTGCGTACCAAGTCCGACTGCGAGGTCCTCCTGCACCTCTACGAGCGCAAGGGGCTGGCCTTTCTCGATGACGTCCGGGGGATGTTCGCCCTGGTCGTGCACGATCGCCGCAGCGGACGGGTGATCTTCGCGCGGGACCGCTTCGGGATCAAGCCGATCTACCACGCCGTGCAGGACGGTCGCCTGGTCTTCGCCTCGGAGCTCAAGGCCCTCGGCCGCTCGGGCTGCGTGCCGATGCGCTTCGACTGGGAGGCCGCCCTGCACAAGCGGCTGTTGACCGCGGAGCCGTCGTTCGACCGCAGCACACTCGACTCGTTCGTGACGGGCGTGCACGCCACGCCGGCGGCGACCATCGAGGTCTTCGACCTGGCCACCGCGACGATGACGGCGCACCGGTACTGGGAGTTGCCCGACTTCGCGGGCACGGGACCGGCGACCGATCCGGACCTCGACTTCGTCGCGGAGTACCGACGGCTGGTCGCCACCTCGGTGCAGGAGTGCGCCACGGCCGACGCCGACGTCGGCCTTCTGCTGAGCGGTGGCCTCGACTCCGCGGCGGTGGCCGTACTCGCCGCCCGGGCCGGCAAGGCCGTCACCGCCTTCGCCGCGGTGACGCCCGGCACGCTGCTCAACGGGGACGCCGAGGCGGCTCAGCGCGTCGCCGAGCACGTCGGCATGGACCTCAGGATGGTGATGCTGCCGCCGGCGCGGCACGCCACCCCGGCCGAGTGGCTGCAACTGCTCGCGGGAACCGAGACGCCGTTCTGCAGCGCGGAGCAGTGGTACAAGAACCACCTGTACGTCGAGGCCAGGCGCACGAACCCGGCGTTGAAGGCGATGCTTCTCGGTCAGGCCGCCGACGAGTTCAACGGCGGTTACACGGCGGGCTTCGCGGGCGACGGCGGGTGGCCGGCGTTCCAGCAGGCGCTGCGGCAGATGGCCGAGTCGACGCGGCTGCTGCGCGACGGACGGTTGCGTACCTGGGGCGCCGGGACGGGCTCGTACCTGCGTTCGGTCGGTCGTGGTACGGCCGAGGAGAACTATGCCGACTTCGTGCGCACCAAGTACGAGGACATCCAGCAGTACAACAACTGGCACGAGGACCGGATGGCCGCGATGCACGGGGTGGAGGCGCGCGTCCCCTTCCTCGACCACCGGATCGTCGAGCTGACCGGTGCGATCCCCGCCGCCCGGCACGCCGAACTGCTGTGGGACAAGGCGATCGCGCGGCTGGCGTTCCGTGACGTCCTGCCCGCCGGGCTGGCCGAGCGTCCCAAGATCTCGTTCTACCGCGGTATGGGCGAGGAACTCGTGCGCCGGCAGACCGTCGCCATGCTCGGCGCCGACGGAGGCGCGCTGGTGGAGCGGGCGCTCAGCAGCGCCGGGGGCAAGGAGCACCTGGACCCGGACAGCGTCCTCTCGGCGCTCGACCGCGCCGCGGCCGGTGACCGTAGCGTCGACATCGACATCCTGCTGCGCGTGGTCAACATGGGCCTGCTCGACGAGATCGTCGCCGGTGGCTTCTCCGACTACCGGCTCGAGCCGCTGGACTACCCGGCGGACGAACCGACGCTCGCCACGGGCGACGTGGGCCTCGCGCGGCACACGATCTTCACGGAACTGCTCGGCGGCCCGTCCGTCCACGTCGAGACGGCGTCCGGCATCGACTTCGCGGTCGACGAGGCGGGACTGACGCTCGTCATCGTCGACGGCGAGATCGAATACGCCGTCGAGCCCGAGCAGGGGTGGATCGTCGAGGCGCTGCGGCGCGCGGTCGTCCCCACGGGTCTCGGCGAGCTGATCGACAGTTGCGGGCCGGCGCCGCGGGAGGAAGTCGAGCGGCAGATCGACGAGATGCTCGGGGCCGGTCTGCTGCGTACCGTGGCGGTCGCGGTATGAGTGCCGAACTGGTACAGCGGCTGTCGCTCTTCAACGCCCACCTGCCCGGCGACCCGGCGGTGTTCGAGGGCGGTTCCACCGTACGGGGATGGGCCAACAAGCACAGCGACCGCGACTGGTACGCCATCCTTCCCGCCGTCGACGAACCGCACGCATCCGACGTCCGGCGGGTCCCCTGCGGAGCGGCGCCCGGCTGGGCCTACCGGTTGCCGGTCGTCACCGCCGACGGTGTCGTCGACACGCAGATCTGGTCCGCGACCCAGGTGGAGTGCCTGGTGGCGGCGATGGACCTGGAGCGCCTGCACGGCGGCGTGGCGGCCGGCGAACTGAGCAACGCCGAGGTCGACTTCCTCGGCCGGCTGTGGCACGGCCGGGCGATCAGTGGCGAACCCGAGGTGGCGTCCTGGCAACGCCGGCTGCACGAATCGGCCGCCCCCCAGGTCATGGCGGCACGGTGCCTGCGGTTGGCGGACAACGCGATCGACGACGCCGTGGGTCAGTGGGAGGCGGACGACATTCGGAGCGCCACGCTCGCTGCCTCGCGCGCGTACGGCTTCGCGGTGGACGCGGTCCTCGCCACCGCCGGCGAGTTCAGCTTCTCCAGCAAGTGGCGGGTGCGGCGGATCGAGCACGTCCGTCCCTCGCAGTTCACGGTCGACGACTACTGGGCAGTGGAGACGATGCGCGACTACCACGACGATCCGCAGGCCTGGGTCGAGCGGGTGTTGATCACGTGCCAGACGATCGCCGCCTCGATCGAGCTGTGACGATGACGGTGTATCAGCGAGATCTCCGGGCCCGGGTGCGTCGGGTCGGCGGGCTCCTGTACCTGGCCCTCGACGATCAGGACATCGTCCTGGAGGGTGTCGCCGAGTTCATCTGGCACCGGCTCGGCCACCGCGCCACCGTCGAAACCCTGATCGAGGCGGTGGCTGAAGAGTACGACGTGGCTGGCCCGGAGGTGGCCGCGGACGTGGCCGAGGTGGTCGACGACCTGGTGGCGACGGGCTTCGTCCAGGTGAGGGGGGAGCGGTGACCTCCGCCTCCTACCGCAGTGCGTTCGAGAACTGGGACAGTCGGGCAAGCGTACGGGTCAAGCCGCTCCGGCCCACCACCGACGAGACGGCCACGTTCTTCCCGCCCGAGCAGATCACCGGTCACGAAGAGTTGCGCGGCGTGCTCACGCCCGAGGCCTGGCGCCGTTACCTGGTGCTCAACATGCAGGCGTACCTCGACTTCACGGTGCAGCTGGAAGCGCTGATCGTGCTTCCGGTGACAGCGCTCATCGGGGTCGACCGCTCGGGTGTGGAGCTGCCGGAGGCGATGCGCCGGGACGCGATGGCCATCACGACGGACGAGGCGTGGCACGGCCAGTTCACGGCCGATCTGATGAGAAGGATCCACGCCCAGACCTCGGTCGCCCCCAGCCTGCCCGCGACGTACGAGTTCCAACGCACCAGGGACCGCCTCCGCGATTCCGTCGCCCCGGCCCTGCGCCCCGCGTTCGATCTGCTCGTCACGTACGTCAGCGAGACCCTGATCTCGACGCGCCTCATGTCGATGCCGCGGGACGGTCGGCTGCCCGGATACGTACGCGAGGTGGTCGCGGACCACTGCGAGGACGAACGGCGGCACCACGCCTACTTCCGTGCTTTCCTGCCGTACCTCTGGCGTTCTCTCGCGGCCAGTGAGAGGAGCACCCTGGCGGCGCTCGTCCCGGACACGGTCGTGGCATTCCTGGGACGTGACAAGGCACTGGAGGAGCACCTTCTCGTGCGCGCCGGAATGGACGCCGCGGCGGCCAGGGACTTCACACACGACTTCACCGACCGGTCGGTCGGTCCCCGAATCGCCCGCGACTCCCTGGCGTGCGTCAGATATCTGGCCGAACTCCACGCGGTGGATCTCGACCGGTTCCAGGAGAGATTGGCCGCCGCATGAGCGAGCGTCCCACGACTGCGCAGCTCCTGCGCGACCCCGACGTCCGCCGCCTCTGTGCGAGCAACCTCGTCCGGACGATCGGCACCGGCCTGGTGCTCTCCGTGGCGACCATCTACTTCGTGACGGTCGCCGACATCCCGATAGTCGAGCTCGGCGCCGGTCTGACGTTGGCGGCGGTGCTCGCCATGCTGGCCTCGTATCCCACCGGCGTGCTCGCGGACCGGTTCGGAGCCCGGACGGCCACGGTGGCCGCCGGCATCGCCCAGGGTGTGGCGACCGCCTCCTACGTCCTGGCCACCACGACGGTCGCCTTCATCGCCGTGGCCTGTGCCGTCGCGGTCATGGAGGCGGCGTCCACCTCGGCGCGGGGGGCTCTCGTCAGTCAGGTGCTGCCCAAGTCGACGCGGGCGGGCGCGCGTGGTCTCATGCGCGCGACGAACAACGTCGGCCTCACCGTGGGCGCCGGGCTGGGGGCGTTGGTCCTGCTCCATCCTGACCGCACCACCTTCGCGGTCGGCCTGCTCGCCGCCGGTGTGGCCCAGTGCGGTGGTGCCCTGGTCTGCCTGCGTTTCCCCCGGCCGGTTCCGGTCGCCGTCGACGACTCGAAGCCAGCCGCGGTCGGCCACCGCGATCTGCCGGTGCTCGCACTGGTGCTGCTCAACGGCGTCCTGGCGATGAACGAGGGGGTGATGTTCGTGGTGCTGCCGGTCTGGCTGGTGTCCCACACGTCGATCGAGCAGTCCTTCTTCTCCGTTCTGGTGATCGTCAACACGGTCTGCGTCGTGCTGCTGCAGACGCGCTTCGCCCGTCTCGGCGACACGGTGCGAGGAGCCAGACGCGCGCTGAGCATGTGCGCCGTGTCGCTCAGCGCGACCTGCCTGTTGTTCGGGGCGGCCGGGAGTTCCGGCGCGAGGTGGGGGTACGTGCTGCTTCTGGCCGGCGCGCTCACCCATGTCGTCGCGGAGATGTCCCTGGCCGGCGGTGCCTGGGGAGCGGCCACCGGTCTGTCCCCGGATCATGTCCACGGTCAGTACCTGGGTCTCTTCTCGACGGCGTCACAGATCGGCAGGGCGCTGACGCCCGTCACGGCTCTGGCACTGGTGTCCGGCCTGCAGGGCACCGGTTGGATGCTGCTCGCCGCCTTGTTCATGGCGACGGCGGCTGCGGTGGGGCCGCTCGTCGCATTGGCGGTCCGGACCCGCTCACGCTATTTCAAAGAGGTGCTCGAAATGAGTGGGTGACTGGAATCCGTCCCGATCAGACACCCCTCCAATAGGCGTCCCGCAGTGGTTCCCCCGACGGGGTGACCACCCATTGTCGTGCGCGGAACAGGTGCCAGGAATTTACCCCCGATAATTGCGGAACAGGGGTATGCAGCCGATGCGAGGATGTGTAGCGTTTCCAGCAGCCGAAAGGGGGTGGAAAAATGAAGTCCTACACCAAGTCGACCGTCAAGGTCGTCGACCGCAAGGCGGTCCTCCGCGCGCACGCCTGATCTCGTTGATGCCGGGTGGAGTGCGGACGACGAGTCGACCGCACTCCACCCGGGTCGTTTCGCCATGAGGAGGTGCAGTGCCGGTGCCGGAAGAGAGCGAATCCCCTCCCTCCGTGACGTTGAGTGGCGAGCTGCCGACCAAAGAGTTCCTCAGTCGTACGGGCGGCGTCGGGCTGCTCCGATCGGAATACCTGATCCGGAACGTCGGCCTTTCCTGGGCCGCCGACGTCACGCGTCGCGCCGTCGCCGACCACGTGTCCGAACTGCACGCGCGGTTGGACGGACGTCCGCTCTGGTACCGCTTCTGCGACCTCGAGGCACGGGACGTCGCGGTGCTGGCGGATGCGCCGGAGACCTCGACCGCGCGCGAGGACAACCCCATCATCGGCCGCCGTGCCCTGCGCCGGGACACGGGCCCCCACTCCGACCTCGACGACGAGATCCGGGTGCTGGCGGCACTCGCGTACGACCTCCCCGGCCTCGGCCTGGTGGCCCCGTTCGTCCGGGACGAGCGTGAGGTCGCCGGTTGGATCGGCGCGCTGCGGGCGCACGGTTGTGCCGGGCCGTTCGGCGCGATGATCGAGATTCCCAGCGCCGTCGCCCGGTTGGAACAGATCATCGACGCCGGCGTCAGCTACCTCGTCGTCGGCATGAACGACCTCACCGGGCTGCTGCTCGGTGCCGGCCGTGGCACCGGACTGTACGACTACCACCATCCGGCGGTGCTGGACGCGGTGCGACACGTCTGCCGGACCGGTGCCCGCCGTGGCGTGACCGTGCGGATCGCGGGCAACTTCGGTCGCGAGGTGCCGTCGTCGCTGCCCGAGCTGCCGATCTCGGCGTTCTCCTGGCACTACCAGGACTGGGCGGAGTTCCGCCCGGATGACGCGGCTCTCGCGGCGCCGGACCGCGACATGGCGGCCCGGCTGCGCAAGGCGAGCGACGAGCGGCTCATCGCCGCGGGACTCATGGAGGCGAGCAACGCGGTCCGTGTCGCGGGCATGCGCGCAGAGACGGTCGGGAGGCTCGGCTAGATGTACATCCTCGGCCACCTGCTGCTGACGCGGGCCATGTCGTCGACGGATCACGACTACGCGGCGGAGGCGGGCGTGCGTGCGCTGATGCTGCCGGACTTCGCCGACACCCACGCGTTCGCCTACACCCACGCCTGGGAACAGGACGGCGACACGGACAGCCGACTGATCCGCTCGCACATCGCCGGCGACTGGTGGATCCACTTCGGCGACAACCTCCGTGAGCCTGCGCGGCGGCGCGGTTGGGCGTACCTCAAGATGGGCGTCATCGCCCGGCGGTACGAGCAGTTCTACGCCGAGGCGTACGCGCGTGGCCTGACCGACACACCCGAGCCGAACGACAGCCGGCGAGGCTGGGCGCACTCCATGCTCGAGTACTCGGTCGACACCCACATCGCCCGCGAAGGGCTGCTCGACGACCGGTTCGACGCCATCCGGCAGCAGCTCGGAGCGCTGCAGATGCACGGCGCCGAGGTGCGGGCCATGTTCGCCGCCCAGCAGGTCCTGCCGTGGAGCCAGTCGGTCTGGAACCACGCCTGCGACTACTCCGCGCGGGTGGCGCTGTCGGAGTCGCCCGAGGACTTCGCCGTGATCGGCGCGGCTGGCAAGTTCGGCCTCGACTACTCGCCCGAAGCCCGTGACTTCGTCCGCTCCTACCAGTCGGCCGTCGTGGAGAGCGTCGGCGCTGACGAGTACGACATGGTGATCACGGCGATGCACGACTTCGTGGCGTCCGTCGAGCACGACACCTTCCGGCCGGCGGTCCCAGGGCCGCCGATCAAGTCCCGGCAGTCGACGCTGGCGCGTGAAGCACAGAACGAGCGGGCCTCCGTTGTCGCGCGGTGAGTGGCCCGGCGATCTCGCCGTTGTCGTCGTCCTGCCGGACGCGCTGCTCAGCGGCGGCGTGCCGCGGATCGGACGCATCCTCACCGAGCTCGGCGCGCGGCCGGTCCGGGTCCGGTCCGTGCGTCTCGACGCCGCGGACGCCGTGGCGTTCTACCGCGGCCGTCCACGGTCGAAGACCTCGGTCAAGGGCAGGCAGTTCGGTGGCCTGCTGACCCGGCGCCTCTTCGAACTCGACAGCAGCCTGGTGGTCCTGCTCCGCGCCGACGGCGCCGGAGAGGGACACGGGAGCCTGACCCGGCGACTGCACGACGCCAAGGGCCCCAGCGCGTACCTGCAGCAACGCCCGGGGTCGCTGCGGGCTGCTTCCCGCTTCGCCGACCGCTGCCTGTCGCTCGTGCACACCCCGGACGACGCGGAGGACGCCGCGCTGACGGCGGATCGCTTCTTCGCCGATCCTCCCGCCACCGCGAGCACCGACAACCTCCGCCGGTACGCGCCGGAAGAAGCATGGGAGATCGTGCAGCAGTGCCGCACCGTGCCGCCGCTGACCCTGGCGACGAGCCGCTACGCCGTCGTGCCGCAAGCGCTGCTGAGGTGCGTGGCGCTGACCCTGGCGGACGGGGTGCCGAGGCGGCCCGAGCGCCTGGAACTCCTGGCGGACGCACGGCAGCGGCTGACGGGATGGCTCGCCGCCGACGTCTGCGAATCCCCGGGTGACGAGCGCAAACGCTTCGGTGACCTCATCGACCAGCTCTCGGGTGCGGACGACCCCCTGGGTGAAGCGGTGAGCCCCACGTACGCCGGCGTGGTGTCGGCGCTGCTCTCCCTGCCCGACTACGACCTCGAGTGGGCGGACCACATCGTCGCGGATCTCGCGCACCACGGGCTCCATCTGAACGACACCGAGATCCACTTGCTCAGCACACTGATGGCCTTCTTTGACGACTGACCAATGGGGGAACCCAGTGACGGCAGTACTGAGGCAGGAATCCTGGCTGCCTTCGAGCGCGGAGGCCGAACGAGCCATCGCGGCAGTCTTCGAGCGTGACTGCGGCCGGGGCCGCGAGTCGCGCGATCTCGCGGTTCAACTCGTGGACCTGCTGCTCACCAAGGGCTTCGCCAGCGGCGAGGTCAAGAGCTGGCTGTCCGCCACGGGAATCGGCGCGGCCTGGAACGAGGCGCTCGACCGGGGCCGCCCGCGCTCGATCGCGCCCCGGGTGCTCCCACTGTTCACGGGCCGGGTGGCCGACGTACTCAGCGGCAGCGGCACGCTGACCGCCGAGCTGGCGACGGCGGTGCAGATCGACGCGTACGAGCGGCCTTCGGCGTATCCCGAGGTCCCGGCGATCGTCACCCGGCCGCTGGACGACCTGTGGTCGGTGCCCGCCGGCAGCTACCAGACGATCCTCTTCTCCACGGTGCTGCACCACGAACCGGATCCGGAGTCGCTGGTGGAACGCGTCCTGCGTACCCAGTGCCCGGAGCGCCTGGTCGTCATCGAGAACTGTGTCGACGAGGGCGTGTCCAAGGACTTCCACGACTTCATGGACGCGTTCTTCAACATCAGCCTGAACGACTTCGCCGTGGACTGTCCGGGCGAGCACCGTACGGTGCAGGGCTGGCTGGACTTCCTCGGCCGCTACGGCTCGGCCAGCTTCGCCGGACGGCTCGACGCGGTCACCGGCATGCCGTTTCCGTACGAGATCTTCGTGGTCGACGTCGACCGGGAGGCGTGCCGGTGACCTCGGGATGGTTCGCCGACCGCGTCGCCGGCCTCCGGGCGGACGCGGTGCAGGCGGACGCGGACCGGGCGGTCGCCATGCTCGACGCCGTGGCGGCCTCCGGCCGCCTGGACGCTCCGGCCGTCGCCGACTTCGAGCGGTACGACGACGCGACACGGGAGATCGCCGCCGTCGTGTCGCGGCGGTGCCTGGTGGCGGACCAGTACCCCACGATGGGCGCCTTCTGGGCCGATGTCGCGGCGCAGGAGCGTGGCGAGTCCACGGGGACCTTCTGGGACACCTACGACCACGGCCGCCGGCGCATGCTGGAACGCCTCCTGGCACAGACCTACGGCTCCGCCGACGCGGTCCTGGTCAACAGCGGGATGGCGGCCGTCTACTGCGCCGCCGTCTGCGCCACGGACCACGGCCGGCGGCGGCTCCAACTGCCCGCCAGGCGTTACTTCGAGACCCACGACCTGGTCGCGAACGTGCCGCTGGGGCAGGCCGTCGATCCCGCCCTGGAGGGGGTCGGCTTCCTGGAGCCGATCACGAACTGCCCGACCCTGGACGTCAACGATCCCGCCACGCTGGGCGAGGGGCTCGCTCGCTTCGTGGTCGACAACTCGATGTGGAGCCACGCCTTCCCGTTCGAGCAGGTGCGGACGTGGGTCGGCGGTCGCCCGCTGCTCGTGGTGGAGAGCCTGGCGAAGTACGTCTCCGGGCTGGTCTCGGGAGGGGTCGTCTACGGCGACCGCGGCCTGGTGGAGGCCGTCCGGGTCTTCGCGCGTCGCACCGGGCAGCTGCTGCAGGGTTCCGCGCTGGCATATCTCAGCCCGACCGATATCCGCCTCGCCGGGCGCCGGGTCCGGCACCAGGTCGAATCCGGCGGGACCTTCGCCGACCACGTCGACAAGAGCCGCTGGTCGCTGCTGTCACCGGACGCGGAGCAGATCCGCCGGGCCGGGCTGCCCGCGACGCTGGGCACCGGCAGCCTGGTCTTCCTGCGGCCACGGGACCCGGGCACCGACTGCGCGGCCGTGGTGGACCGCTGGGTCGCGGCGACCGCGGGCAGTGCCCAGCCGGTACGGCTCCAGGCCGGGTTCGGCTGGCCCTGGACGAGCACCCGGTCGTACGGCAGCGACCACCTCAACCAGCCCGACGGCCCGCGGTACATCCGGGTCAGCGTGGGCGCCATCGACCCGATCCGGGTCAAGGAGCAGGCCATGCTGCTGAACGAGGTCTCCGGATGACCCCGGGAGCCGAGGAGGAGGCACGGCTGTCCGCCCTGGCACGGGCGGCCACCAGCCTGGAGAGCCACGACGTCGTCCTCGTCACGCTCGACAGCCTCCGCGCCGATGTCGCCGCCGCGGCGGATCTGCCCACGCTCTCCGCGCTGGGCCCGATGCGTCGGGCGAGCACGTACGGGTCATTCACGCTGCCCGCGCACGCGGCGATCTTCGGCGGCTTCCTGCCGAACGTGACCGAGGAACCGCAGTGGGACTTCTACTCGCGGGAACGCCGTCAGCTCTGGCGGCTGGGCCGTGCCCGCAAGCAGGCCGTGCCGCGAGCCGGCCTGATGTTGCAGGGCGACGACATCGTGACCGGGTTCCGCGCTGCCGGCTACCGGACCATCGGTGCGGGTGGAGTGCGGTGGTTCAGCTCCGGGCACTTCCCGAAGCTGTTCGACTCCTTCCGGTACTGGGGTCCCCGCGACGATGGTGTCGACAAGTTCGCCGAGCGGGAGGTCGGTGACTTCGCGCTGGACCATGTCGACGAGCTCGTGTCGGAGCTCGACCAGGCGTCGAGGGGATTCCTCTTCGTCAACGCGGCCGAGACCCATGCCCCCTACACCTGCGGGGACGATCCCGCGGACGTCGACACGCAACGCATCGTCCGTGCCTGGAGCAGCCACTGGAACGGCGCCGCCGTGGTCCCCGACGAGCCGGAGGCCCTGGCGGACATGGCGGCGCTGTGGGACGCCCAGCGGGCGGCGGCCGAAGCGGTTGACGGGAAGCTGGCACGGCTCTTCTCCGCTCTGCCCCGCCCGGCTCTGGTGGTCGTGTGCGCGGACCACGGCGAAGCCTTCGGTGAAGGGGGCTGGTGGGGGCACAACCAACCGATGCCGGAGATCATGACCGTGCCGTTGTGGATCGGCGTGCTCCCTGGTCGGTCCGCGGCCGCGTGACGGTCCTGGATTCCGACGGCTGCCGCTCGGGCGCCCCGGTGCGGTGCCTGCACGGTGGCCGGCCGGCGTGGCGCGCCCGGCGACGCAGGCCGGCCTGACCCGTCGACCGGGCCGCCACCCGCGGCATCGGCGGCATGACCGGCATGCGCCCGGCACCGCCGCCGGCGGCGGTCGTCAGCCGTTGGTGAAGAGCTCACGGATCTTGACGAGGCTGGCACCGTCGCCGACGACCACCAGCGAATCGCCGGACTGGATGGTGAAGTCGGTGTCCGGCGACGGGATCACGCGATCGCCCCGGACCACCGCGACGATCGACGCGCCGGTGCGGGTCCGCGCCCGCGTCTCACCGAGCCGGCGCCCGACGAACGGCGACCGGGCGGGAACCGGCATGCGTACGGTCTCGACGCCCTCCAGCGGCGGAGTCAGCTCCGTCAGGTGGTCCATGACCAGCGGAAGGCCGAGCAGTTCCGCGATCGTGCGCGGCTCCGTGCCCTCCAGCGTCAACGTGTGCCGGACCCGTTCGGGTTCGGCGGGGTCGTAGAGCACGATGTCGCGTCGGCCGTCGAAGTGCACGATCACGGCGCCTCGCTGGCCCGCCCCGGTGACGAACGCGTACGACTCCCCGACGCCGAAGAGCCGAGTCCTCTCCAGGTCCACTTTTCCACCTTCCGAGGATGATGCGTCGCAGCCGACACCTTGCCGCCCATACTAGTACCCCAGCCGGAGCGGACGCCGACGTTGTGATCCTCCCCCGACCAGGCCGCCGGGGTGTCAGGTGTTGACCACGGCGGCCGACCAGGCGCACGTGGGTGACGCAGTCCAGCGGCTCGCCGGCCGGGGTGCTCAGGGCGGCCACCGTGGCGAGACGGTTGGTGACGATCCAGTCGTTGCGGGACGGATGCTGCTGTCACGCCGGCCGCAGAGCGGTGCGGTGCAGCATGTCGACGACGGCGTCGGCCGCTGCTCCCAGGTCGTAGGAGCGGTCCGTGAGGAACTCCGCGACGACCGCGTCGATCGCGCCGCCCAGCATGATCGCCGTGGTGCGCGCGTCGAGTGTCGCCCGGTACGCCCCGGCCGCCTTGGCGGCTTCCACCAGGTCGGCCAGGGGGCGCCAGCGCTCGGGCGAACCGGGCCTGTCGGCGATGCCCGTGTCGTGGTCGTCGTCGAGCGCCTCGACGATGACCCGCACGTGGTCGGGGTGGGCGTCCATGTACCCGATGAGCCCGCGCACGTAGGCGTCCACCTGGCCGGTGGGCGTGTCCGCCCGCGCGATCAGCGCCCCGACGTGCCCCGTCAGGCCGGCGATGACCGTGTCGTAGGCGGCGCGGATCACCGCCCGCTTGTTGGCGTAGTGGTAGATGACCGCCGCCTTGGTGATGCCGGCCGCCTCGGCGATGCGCTGCAGCGAGCAGCCCGCGTACCCGTGCGTGGCGATCAGCTGGATCGTCACCTCGATCAACTGGGCCCGGCGGGCCTGCTCGGTGAAGGTGAGCGGCCGCGCCGTGGCCTGACGGCCGGTGGTCACGGCGCCGCTGCGAGGAACGCTGCCACGTCGGCGGCGATCCGCTCGGGCTGCTCGCCGTTGACGGCGTGGGTGGCGTCCTCGTAGAAGTGGACGGTGGCCTGGGAGAGCGTCGCCTCGGCCGTGCGCCGGGCCTGCCGGGCGTCGTGCATGACCGACGCCTCGGCGAGGATCACCAGCACCGGCAGGTCGAGCCCGCGCAACTGCTCGTCGGTGAACCGGGTGGGAGCGGGCAGATCGAGCGAGTAGTGCTGCATGCCCGCCTCGATCACGTCCGCGACCGGGTCGTCCCCGACCGGCGCGCCGCCGGCCGTCCAGCTGTTGAAGCTGTCGCGCCACGACTTCGGCGTCCACCGCACGGACGCGGGGATCGATCGTACGATGGTCTCGAACGGCAGGTCGGCGAACGTCACCGCCGGGTCGATGAGCACCACACCGGCGATCTTTCCAGGTTGGCGGATCACCACGTTCGCCGCGGTCCAGCCGCCGATCGAATACCCCACGAGGTGCACCTGCGGCTCTGGCAGCTGCCGCAGCACCTCGTGGAACCATGCCGCCTGGTCCGCGTGGTCCTCGATCGGGCGGGCCTGCACGCTCATGCCTGGCTCCCCGAGCAGATCCATGGTGTACACGGTACGCAGCCGCCGCAGTTCGTCGAGGTTGTCGGCCCACAGCGGCGAGGCCGAGGCCCGGCCCGGAACGAGCACGAGCGGGGCCCGCCCGGGGTGCGCGCCGTCGAAGCGGTAGAGCCGCACCACGCCGTAGGTGGTGCGCACGTCCACGGTGGCGGAGGGCGGCGGCAGCTGGGCCATCGCCCGTTCGTAGGCGGCGGCGAACCGGTCCCGGCCCTCCGCCGAGGTGAAGTACCCGACGGGGGTGGTGTCGCGCAGCGCCAGCCAGCCGGCTAGGGCAAGCAGCAGGGCGGTCGCGGCCACCTTGAGCCATTCGCGACGGTGGCGCCACCACCGGAGTCGTCGCGGACCGGCGGCGGACTGCCCGACGTCGTACGGCGTGACCGGCGGTTCGGGGTCGGCGGTGCTCGTGTCGGTCATCGTGCTGCTCCTTCGACCGTTGCGTCGGATCGACGGCGGCGATCGGCGACTGACCGCCTGGTTCGAACATTAACCACGTGGTTAGTGAATGTCGAGCCGGCTCGATGTCAGTGCTCGTCGGGGCCGGCTGCCGTACGGCTGGCCGAATCGGCCATCACCGCTGGCTGTGGCGGCGCGGCCCGAACTCCCTCGCCCCGGCTGGCGGGCTCCCGTAGCCGCAATTCCCGGCTGTCGACAGCTGCGAGCACCTTCAAATCGGGAGAACGAATTTGCGGCGATGGGATTTGCGAGGTCAATTTCGAGGCTTCTGTTCGGGGTGGGCACGCTTTGTTTGTCGCCGGCCGTGGTCCTTTTCGGTCGCCAAGGAGCCAGTGTCAACTACCTGTCATTCCATTACGTTGCGATCAAAGAAATTCGATCGCTACGTTTCACTGGTCCACAAAGGAGTACCCGAAAAAGGGGGCAACTGTTGAGATCAACCCTACGCTGGTCGGCATCGGCCAGCCTGGCGCTCGCGCTGGTGCTGACCGCTCCGGCGGTGGCCCAGGCGAAGCCGACCCCGGTCGAGAAGAACGGCAACACCACCGCGGTCGCCCGCACCAGTGACGGCCGTGCGATCACCAACGAGAAGATCGCCGGGGAGGTCGCCAGGTTCTGGACGCCGGAGCGGATGGCGAGCGCCGTCGACCTCGACATCGCGAAGTCGCCGAAGGCCACCGAGTCGACGACCCGGGCGCCGAAGCCCGACGGGCCGGCGGGCTCGGTCGCGCCGGTGCGACCGAGCGTCGCCAGCGGTGCCGACGTCGGCATCCAGCTCAACGAGTCGGCGACCGTCGGCAAGGTCTACTTCACCACCCCCAACGGCGGCTCCGCCTCGTGCTCGGCGAGCGCGGTCGCCAGCGGCAAGGCGCGACTGGTCATGACCGCGGGGCACTGCGTGCACCAGGGCGCCGGCGGGCAGTGGTACAGCAACTGGCAGTTCGTGCCGCGGTACCGCGACGGCGCGCGTCCGTTCGGCACGTTCGTGGCGTACCAGCTCGCTGCCCGCACGGCGTGGATCAACAGCAGCAGCTACGACGAGGACATGGCCATCGCCATCATGCACAACGGCGGCAACTGGGGCCTGAAGGTCGTGGAGACCGTCGGCGGCCACGGCATGCGCTGGAACTGGGGCTACAACATCTCCCTGATGACCGCCCTCGGCTACCCGTCCAACCTCGGCGGCGGCGAGAGTCAGTACTACTGCCAGAGCGGCACCTGGCACGCCGGCAGCCAGCAGATCCGGATGTGGTGCAACATGACCTACGGCTCCAGCGGCGGACCGTGGTTGCAGGAGTACAACGACCAGAACGGCCTCGGGTTCATCAACAGCGTCGTGAGTCACGGCGACAACCCGGGCAACGGCCAGTTCGACGGCCCGTACTTCGACGACGACATCAAGAGCCTCTACGACTTCGCGGAGGGTCTCTCCCCGGCGTAAGGCACGAAACGGCGGAGCCCCGGCCAGCGGCCGGGGCTCCGCGCGTGGTGGTGCCCCGTCATCGACGGAAGGGCTCCCCTGCGGGGCGGAGGATCACTTGAAGCGGATGAACTTGGAGAACTGGTTGTTGGCGGTTCCCACCGACACCGTCCGGTGGCTGTACCTGTCGGCGGAAACGTAGTTGTACTCGTCGATCTCGAACGTGCCGTTCGCGTTCACCCGGGTCACGAACGCGACGTGACCGTAGGTGCCGCCCAGGCGGACCGCGACGTCACCGGCCTTCGGGCTGTTGTACACCGGCACGCCGGCGCGTCCGGCGGCGGCGACCCACTCCTTGGCGTTGCCCCACCGCGCCTGGCCCTTGTACTGGTTGTGGAAGGCGACGCCGACCCGGCTGCGCACCGCCCAGGCCGCGAAGCTGGTGCACTGTCCCTTGTAGAAGTTCCAGGGATCGATGCCGGAGGTCTGACCCTTGTAGGGGTAGTCGTCCTTGGCCGGGTAGCTGGACCCGGCGGAGATCAGCTGGTGCGAGGCATTGTTGTTCTTCAGCGTGGAGTTGAGGTTCTTCTTCGCCCCGGGCGCGAAGTCCTGGTACGCGTGGGAGGCGTTGTAGCCGGTGTTGTAGTAGACGCGCACCGTCTTGCCGGTGCGGTTCCACGCCGAAGCGGCGTTGTTCTTGATGCACTGACCCTTGCCGCTGCCGGCACCCTTGTATTCGTAGCAGCCCGGCTGGGCCGTGCCGTAGTCGGCCAGCGATCCGGCGTGATCGGAGATCGAGCCCGCGTGGTCGCTGTTGTAGTAGTAACAGAACTCGCCGGTGTTGCAGGCGCCGTCGCGGGACGCGGCCTGGGCCGGCGCGGCGACCGCCAGGACGCCCAGCGTCGCGCTGAGCACGCTCGCACTCAGGGCGCCGAGGACGCGAACGGTGAACGTGGGCATGATCACTTCCCTCCGGGGTTGGTGAGGAGGACCCACGCTACAAGCCATCGATCGATTGCCATACCCCTCAATCGAGGCGGGCCTGGAGCAGGTCCGCCACGCGGGCGATGCCGGAGCGGATGGCGTGCGCGCCGAGGCCGCCGGAACCGAGGACGATGGCGGGCGGCCCGCCCGTGCCGTCGACCCGGTAGCGCCGCATGGCGTGCAGGCGCACCGCGCGCCGCGCCGCGGCGGCGACGAGCGCGGCCTCGTCCACGCCCTCGGGCAGTGCCGCCACCGCGTGGAAGCCGGCGTCGAGCCCACCGCCGCCCCGTCGGACCGCCTCCCGACGCGGAACGGCAGGTGCCAGCCCGCCGACGACAGGGCGTCGGGTTGTGGGTCGATTCGGGGTTCGTGGGGCGATTCCCGGGCATAGCGTCAGGCGTGGCGGCTTCCCGCCGCCGGGCCCACCCCGGGGCGGGTCAGGACGATCTGACGGTGGTGTGACGTGGACGAGACCGATCCGATGATGCTGGACCAGCGGAACCGACGTGAGCGGGGCACCGGGCTGCCCCGGGCGCTGGGCGTGGTCAGCCTCGCCCTCGGCGCTGGCGGCCTGCTGGCCCCGCGCGCGGTGGCCCGGCTGACCGGTGTGGACGACTCGCCCACCGCGCTCACGCTCATTCCGGCCGTGGGCGCCCGCGAGCTGGTCCACGCGGCCGGCCTGCTCGCCGGCCGACGCCCGGTCGGCTGGACGTGGACCCGGGTGGCCGGCGACGCCATGGACCTCACCCTGCTCGGCCGGGCGTGGGCGGACCGGTGCGGCGAGCGGCGCCGGCGGGTCGCCCTCACCACCGCCGCCGTCGCCGGCATCGCCGCCGTGGACCTGTTCGCCGCCGTGCGCGCCCGGCAGGCCCGCGCCGCGCGCCGACGGGTGATCGACATGGAGGTCGCGGTCACCGTCAACCGTTCCCCGGCCGAGGCGTACCGGTTCTGGCGGGACCTGGAGAACCTGCCCCGCTTCATGTCCCACCTGGAGTCGGTGCGCGCCGACGACCTGCGCCGGTCGCACTGGATTGCGCGCGGGCCGGCCGGCCGCCCGGTCGAGTGGGACGCGGAGATCGTCGACGACCGGCCCAACAGGTCGATCGCCTGGCGCTCGCTGCCCGGCACCCGGGTGCCCAACGCGGGACGGGTGCTGTTCGTGCCCGCGCCGGGCGACCGGGGCACCGAGGTCCGGGTGCGGCTGCGCTACGCCCCGCCGGCCGGCGCGCTCGGCCGGGCGGTGGCGAAGCTCTTCGGCGAGGAACCCGAGCAGCAGGTCCGCGACGACCTGCGCCGGTTCAAGCAGGTGGTGGAGACCGGCGAGGTGGTCCGCTCCGAGGGCAGCCCCGACGGCATCTCCGTACGCCAGCAGGTCATGCAACGTCCCGCCCAGCCGCTGCCGATCGCGCGACGCTGAACGCCCGAGACCCGAGAGGACGAACGATGAAGGCCACCGCCTGGATGGGCAAGGACAGCGTCAAGGTCGTCGACGTGCCCGACCCGACCATCATGAACGCCCGCGACGCGATCGTACGGATCACCTCGACCGCGATCTGCGGCTCCGACCTGCACCTCTACCACGGCTACATCCCCGCCATGCGCAAGGGCGACGTCCTCGGCCACGAGTTCATGGGGGAGGTGGTGGAGGTCGGCCCGCAGGTGCGCAACCTGCGCCCCGGCGACCGGGTCGTCGTGCCGTTCCCCATCGCCTGCGGCCACTGCTCCTCCTGCCAGCGCGGCCTCTTCTCGGTCTGCGAGAACTCCAACCCCAACGCCGGGGTGGCCGAGAAGATCATGGGTCACTCGCCGGCCGGCATCTTCGGCTACTCCCACCTGCTCGGCGGCTACGCCGGCGGCCAGGCCGAGTACGCCCGGGTGCCGTTCGCCGACGTCGGCCCGATCAAGGTGCCCGACGAGGTGCCGGACGACCAGGCGGTGATGCTCGCCGACGTGCTTCCCACCGGCTACATGGGTGCGGAGATGTGCGACATCAAGCCGGGCGACGTGATCGCCGTGTGGGGGGCCGGCCCGGTCGGGCTGCTCGCCGCCGCCAGCGCCCGGATGCTCGGCGCGGAGCGGGTGATCGTCATCGACCGGTACCCGTACCGGCTGCGGCTGGCCGAGGAGCACACCGGCGCGGAGACCATCAACTACGACGACACCGACGTGCTCGACGCGCTGAACGCCATGACCGCCGGTCGCGGTCCCGACGCCTGCATCGACGCCGTCGGCCTGGAGGGGCACCACGGCAACACCGCCGTGTACGCGTACGACCGGGCCAAGCAGGCCGCCCGGGTCGAGACGGAGCGGCCGTTCGCGTTGCGGCAGGCGATCCTCGCGTGCCGCAGCGGCGGCGTCGTCTCGGTGATCGGCGCGTACGGGGGCTTCGTCGACAAGTTCCCGATGGGCGCGTTCATGAACCGGTCGCTGATCATGCGCACCGGTCAGTGCCACGTCCAGCGCTACACCCGTCCGCTGCTCGAGCGCATCCAGCGCGGGGACATCGACCCCAGCTTCATCATCAGCCACCGGATGCCGTTGAAGGACGCCGCCAAGGGATACAAGATCTTCCAGAAGAAGCAGGACGAGTGCACCAAGGTCGTCCTCAAGGTCTGAGCCACGGGGCGGGCGGCGCCGAAGGTCCACTCGGCCCGGGGGCGACGCAACAGCGGCGTCCCCGGGCCTCGTCAGCGTCGGCTCAGGCCCATGGGGCCGTCGGATACCAGGGGATGATCTCGCGGCGTGCGTTCGCCCTCGGCCTGGCCTGCGTTCCGCCAGGGGTTCCAGGCCCTGTCGAGCTGCCCCGTTCATGGGACCACCTCTGCGAGCGCGGTCCTGTCCCTGCGTCCCGTGGCGGTGCGGCGTCCTCGGCTGCCCGGCCACGCCGAGCCTGTTGCCAAGGTCTTGCAATAGGGTTGGTCGTGCAACGACGGCTCGCGGGGAAGGAACACCCATGTCCGACGTGCTCGCCGTGGACGGCGCGCCGCACACCGTGCCCGGACTGATGACGGCGTGGGGCAGCGGGTGGGCCGTCTCCCGGGGCACCCCCGCCCCCGTCGCGATCCCCGGGGGATTCCGCGTCGACGTCGGCCTGCCGGGCCATCGCGTACGCCACGTGCTGCACACCTACGACGCCGACTCACTGAGGCGGCTCGGCCGGGAGCTGACGGAGCCGGGCACCTGGATCAAGGTCAGCGGGGACCGTGCCGGCCTGGCCGCCGCACTGCCCGACGCCTGGACGCTGGACAGCGCCGGATACCTCATGAGCGCGCCGCTGACCCCGGGCGCGGTCGAGCCGCCCGCACCGTACGCGACGCGGGTCGCCGCCGAGTGCGGGGTCGTCGTCGCCACCGTCGTCGACGCGTCGGGTCGGACGGCTGCCTCCGGGCGGCTGGCGGGCACCGGGAAGTTCGGCATCGTCGACCAGGTCGAGACGGAGCCCGCCCACCGGCGGCGCGGGCTGGGCAGCGTCGTCATGCGAGCGCTCTGCGGCCACGCGGCGGCACTCGGGATGCGCACCGGGATCCTCGTCGCCACCGACGACGGACGCGCCCTGTACCGCGCGCTCGGATGGACGGTGCGCGCGGAGGTGTCGGGTGCGTACCTCAGGGAGGGGCCGGGCCCGTCCTGACGCTCGGCCCGGCCAAACGACGTCGGGGACGACGGTCGGCGGCCGGCCACCTGCCGGAGGGTGACCCGTGGGCGACCGTCAGGGGATGGGCCACTCGTGCACCGGCCGGTTGGTGTGCATCAGCGTCACGTAGTGGCGCACCACCTCGCGCAGCGCCTCCGGCCGGTCGAGGTGGTCGGCGGACTCCAACCGGTGCAGGGTCTCCACCTGCCAGCTCGCCCCGTTGCGCCCGGTCAGGCACCGCTGCTCGATGATGCCGAGCAGCCGGTCCCGCTCGCCCGCGTCCAGGCCCCACCGGTCCAGCCCGTGGTGGGCCAGCGGCAGCAGCCGGCGCAGCACCAGCTCGGTGACCGGCAGATAGCCGAGGCCGGGCCAGAAGACCTGGGCGTCGATGCCGTGCCGGGCGCAGGCGTTGAAGTTCTCCTCGGCCGCGCTGAACGACATCTGCGACCACAGCGGGCGGTCGGCCTCGGCGAGGGCCCGGACGAGGCCGAAGTAGAAGGCGCCGTTGGCCACGGTGTCGAGCACCGTCGGCCCGGCCGGCAGCACCCGGTTCTCCACCCGCAGGTGCGGGCGGCCCTTCAGCACGTCGTACACCGGGCGGTTCCAGCGGTAGACGGTGCCGTTGTGCAGCCGCAACTCGGCGAGCTTCGGCACGTCGCCCCGGGCGAGGGCCTCGGCCGGGTCCTCCGCGTCGCAGACCGGCAGCAGCGCCGGGAAGTAGCGCACGTTCTCCTCGAACAGGTCGAACACCGTGGTGATCCAGCGCTCGCCGAACCACACCCGGGGGCGTACGCCCTGGGCCTTGATCTCCTCCGGCCGGGTGTCGGTGGCCTGCTGGAACAGCGGGATGCGGGTCTCGCGCCACAGCTCCCGGCCGAAGAGCAGCGGCGAGTTCGCGCCCAGGGCCACCTGGATGCCGGCGACCACCTGCGCGGCGTTCCAGTAGTCGGCGAACTGGGCCGGACTGACCTGGAGGTGGAACTGGGTGCTCGTGCAGGCCGCCTCCGGTGTGATCGTGTCGGCGGTGACCGCGAGGCGTTCCACGCCGTTGATCGCGATCCGCAGGTCCTCGCCGCGGGCGGCGAAGATCTGCTCGTTGAGCAGCCCGTAGCGCGGGTTGGCCGACAGCGTCTCGGCGGTCAGGTGCTCCGGGCGCAGCGTCGGCAGGATGCCGATCATCACCATGTGCGCGCCCACGTCCCGCGCCTTGGTCTCGGCGGCGTTGAGGCTGGCCCGCACGCTCTCCTCGAACTCGCGGGTGCCGGTGCCGGCCAGCCGGCGCGGCGCCACGTTGATCTCGACGTTGAACTGGCCAAGCTCCGTCTGGAAACTCGGGTCGGCGATGGCGGCCAGCACGTCGGCGTTGCGCATGGTCGGCATCGAGTCGTCGTCGACCAGGTTCAGCTCGATCTCCAGGCCGGTCATCGGCCGCTCCACGTCGAACCGGGACTCCCGGAGCATCTCCGCGAAGACGTCCAGGCACCGCCGCACCTTCTCGCGGTAGCGAGCCCGGTCCTCCCGACTGAAGGTCCGTACGCCGACGTCCTCGCCCATGGTCACCGCCCTGTCACCGTTGGTTCCCCTAACCTCGCACGCCCGGGGCGGGCCGGGGAAGACCCGAAGCTTCTTGTACGTACCCACCCGAGGCCCGCGTGATCCCTGTCGCCTCCGCCAGTCGTGCGGCCGGTGCGGTCGGCGGGGTGGCTAGCATGTGCGCAACCGGTGGGGGAGAGACGATGCGCGAGAAGATCACCAGGCTCTTCGTGGCGGCGGCGGTCGCCGAGGCCTGCTCCTGGCTGGCCCTGCTGATCGGCATGGCCGTGAAGTACGGCCCCCCGGGCAACGAGATCGGCGTGCAGATCTTCGGCCCGATCCACGGCGCGCTCTTCGTCGCGTACGGCCTGCTGGTCCTCGCGATGGCCCGGCTGCACCGGTGGCGGCCCTGGCCCACCCTCGTGGCGCTGGCCTGCGCGGTGCCGCCGTTCGCGACCCTGGTGTTCGAGCGCTGGGCCGCCCGGCGGGGGATGCTGCGCGGCACGGGCGAGCGCGACCGGCCGCTGACCCCGGTCGGCTGAGTTTCTCGGCCGTCAGGTCAGGGTGGACCAGGCCACCAGGGCGGCGACCAGCAGCGCGCCCAGCATCGCCTGGAGCAGCAGCGGCGGCCCGAGGTGCGACCAGAGCGTCGCGGTACGCGGGGTGAGCAGCTGGCCCGTCGTGAGGTTCACGATCCGCTCGATCTTCGGCGGCAGGTCCGGGTCGCCCTGCGGCCGCAGGGTGAGCTGCACGTGGTCGGCCGGGTGCAGGGCGCTCTGCGGCAGGTGTCCGTGCAGCTCGACCTCGCAGAGCTGCCCGGCGGTGTCCCGTAGCCGGACCGGGGTGACCAGGTATTCCGGGCCCTTCTTCAGGTCCTTGAACCGCCGGCGGGCCGCGCCGGAGCCGGCGGAGAGCAGGGAGCGGAGCACCGCCGTCAGCAACCCGGCGATCCCGGCCGCCGCGAGCACCGCGACCAGCACCGGCTGGCCGATGCGCACCTCGCGCGGATAGCCGTCCATCAAGCGGACGATGCGCCCCGTGACGATTCGTCCGCTCGGGTGGACGATCCGCCGGATGTGCAGGTCGCTGTCCATGTCCACCACCCAGAGTCCGGTTGCGTTCACTCATGGTATCGATCATCCGGGTTGAACGACATGAATGAAACCTCTTCACGTGCCGACGGTGGCGAGGTGACAACCGCAGCGGCGCGGGTAAGCGGGGGGCCGAGCTGGAAAGGGGTCGAGCATGCAGCTGTCCTTCCTGCGCCCGCTCTACGACCGGCCGGGACCCTGGGTCTCGGTGTACCTGGACGCCTCCGCCGACACGGAGGACGCCCACCCGGCGCTCGATCTGCGCTGGCGCGCCCTGCGCCAGGAGCTTCAGCAGCAGCGCGCCGACGTGGACACCATCGACGCCGTCGAACGCGTCGTGCGGGGGCACGACCCGATGGCGGGGGACTACGGCCTGGCGGTCTTCGGTGCCCGTGGCCGGGTGGTGCTGTCGGAGTATCTCTCCGCCCCGCCGCTTCGGGACCTCGCCGCGTACACCCCGCTGCCGCACGTGATGCCGCTGCTGGCGCAGCGCGGCGAGCAGGTGGCCTGGGTGCGGGTGCTGGCCGACCGCACCGGTGCCGACGCCGTGGCGATCAGCGCCGGCGGCGTGCCGCGCCGCGCGCACGTGACCGGCCGGGAGAACTTCCAGCTGCGTCGGGTGCAGCCCGGCGGCTGGTCGCAGTCCAAGTACCAGAGGGCCGCGATGGAGGCCTGGCACCACAACGCCGGCGACGTCACGGCGGCCACGGTGGAGCTGGCCGAGAAGGTCGGCGCGGAGGTGGTGGTGGTGGCCGGCGACGTGCGCGCCACCGGCATGATCGCCGCCCAGATGCCGGAACGCTGGCAGGACGTGATGGTCCGTACCGACGCGGGATCGCGGGCCGCCGGCGCCGACCAGGGCCTGCTCGACGACCTCACCGTGCAGACCATCGCCGAGGTGGCCGACCAGCGGATCACCGCCGCGCTGGACCGGTTCGGCATGCAGGAGGACGTCGGCGCCGGGCTGGACGCCGTCGTGTCCGCCCTGCAACGCAACCAGGTGGAGACGATGCTCATCGTCGACGACCCGTCGGCGACCGGGGAACTGTGGATCGGGCCGGAGCCGACCGAGATCGCCACCGAACCGGGGCAGCTCGCCGCCATGTCCGTACGCGATCCGGAGAGGGTCCGCGCCGACGCCGCGCTGGTGCGCGCGCTGGTCGGCACCGACGCCGAGCTGACCGTGCTGGGCCCGGACGAGGCGCCGGAGCTGACCGACGGCGTCGGGGCGGTGCTGCGCTACGTCGACGCCGGTACGCCGGGGCGTGGCGATGGCTGAGCGTACGGTGGCCGACCTGGTGGTCGAGCGCCTGCGGGCCTGGCGGGTGCCGCGGGTCTTCGGCTACCCCGGGGAGGCCATCGCCCCGGTGGTCCGGGCGTTGGACGCCTCGGGCGGGGACCCGGCGTTCGTGCCGGCCCGGCACGAGGAGACCGCCTCCTACATGGCCACCGGGCACGCCAAGTTCACCGGTGGGATCGGGGTCTGCCTCGCCACCCAGGGGCCGAGCGCCGTCCACCTGCTCAACGGCCTCTACGACGCCAAGCTGGACAGCAAGCCGGTGGTGGCGATCGTCGGCGAGGACATCTCGGGCCCGCTCGGCGGTGCCCACCAGGAGATCGGGCTGAGCCGGCTGTTCGCCGACGCGTGCACCCAGTTCGTCCGGTACGGCCGCATCCCCGAGGGGGTGCCGGCCCTGCTCGACCAGGCGTTCCGTATCGCCGCCGCCACCCGCAGCCCGGTCTGCGTGGTGTTGCCGCGCCAGTTGCAGGAGGCCGCCGTGCCCGACCTGCAGGCCCACGCGGCCGGGGTCTTCTCGGCGACGCCGGGTGAGCCGCTGGCCCGGGTCCTGCCGAACGAGGGGGACCTGGACGCGGCCGCCCAGGTGCTCGCGAACGGCCAGCGGACCGCGATCCTGGTCGGGCAGGGCGGGCGGGGCGCGGCCAGCGAGATCATCGCCCTCGCCGACCGGCTCGGCGCCGGGGTGGCCGTCTCGCTGCTCGGCAAGCCGGTGCTCGACGAGCGGCTGCCCTTCCACACGGGTGTGCTCGGCGAGATCGGCACCCCGGCCGCCGTGGAGCTGATGGGCGGTTGCGACACGCTGCTGGTGGTCGGCACGGACAACCCGTGGACGGACTTCTACCCGATGCCGGGGCAGGCCCGCACGATGCAGATCGACATCGACGGCCGTCGCATCGGCACCCGTTACCCGGTGGACGTGCCGCTGGTGGGCGACGCCCAGGAGACGCTGCGGGCGTTGCTGGCCCGGGTTACCGACCGGCCCAACGCCGGGTGGCGCCGGACCGTCGAGTGCTCGGTCGACCGGTGGCGGGCCGAGCGGGCCGACCGCGCCGCCGCCCCCGCCGAGCCGGTGAACCCCCAGCACGTGATGCAGGAACTCTCCACCCGCCTCCCGCGCCGCGGGTCGGTGGCGGTGGACGTCGGTTCCGTCAGTTACTGGTACGCCCGGCACCTGGAACTGCCCCCGGGCGTCAGCGCGCAGCTCTGCGGCACGCTCGGCGCGACCGGTTGTGCCCTGCCGTACGCCGTGGCGGCCAAGCTCGCCGCCCCGGACCAGCCGGTCCTGGCCCTGCTCGGCGACGGCGCGATGCAGCTCAACGGGCTCACCGAGCTGATCACCGTGGCGCACCACTGGCACCAGTGGCGCGACCCCCGCCTGGTGGTGCTGGTGCTCAACAACCGCGACCAGTCCGGCATGGGCGGCGGCCGTACGCCCACCGACCCGACGCGCCGCCTGCCCGACGTGCCGTACGCCGGCTGGGCGCGACTGCTGGGCCTGCACGGGGTGCGGGTCGACCGGCCGGAGCTGGTGGGGGCGGCCTGGGACGAGGCGCTGGCGGCCGACCGGCCCTGCGTGCTGGAGGCGGTGGTCGACCCGACGGTGCGGCTGGCGCCGCCCGAGCCCGCGTTCGCGGACCTGCGCGAGGTGTTCGCCGGGGGCGACGCCGCCCGGCGGGTACGCGAGGGGATGCTCGCCGCCGGGGTGGTGGACGACCTCGTTTAACGCCCCGGGGTGGGGGCACTGTTGACGGGCAGCACGACGCGGGAGGTCACCTTGTCAGAGTCCCCAGATCGCCGGTACGGTCCCGCGCCCCTGCCGCAACCCCGTGGACCGGTCTCGGCGGCGCTGCTGGACGCGCTGCGGCAGGCGCCGCACGACCTGCCGACGGGGCTGGCAGCCGGGCTCGACCCGGCCTGTCCGCTGACCGACGAGGACCTCCAGCTCACCCTCTTCTGCTGCTATGAGCTGCACTACCGGGGCTGGCAGGGCGTCGACGAGCGCTGGGAGTGGCAGCCGTCCCTGCTCGCGCTGCGCGCGTACGCCGAACGCCACTTCGAGGCGGCGGTGCGGGCGCTGGTCGGGCCGCTGCCCACCGCGCTGCCGGGCGGGGTGCCGGGGGCCCTCGCCGACGTGGTCGCCGCCGACGACGGTCCGTCGCTCGCCGGGTTCCTGCAACGCCGGGCGTCGCTGACCCAGTTCCGCGAGTTCGTCACCCACCGATCCGTCTACCACCTGCGCGAGGCCGACCCGCACAGCTGGGCCCTGCCGCGCCTGGGCGGCCCGGCGAAGGCCGCCCTGGTCGAGATCCAGACGGACGAGTACGGCAACGGGCGGCTGGACCGGATGCACGCCGAACTGTTCCGGGTCACCCTGGAACGGCTGGGGCTGGACACCGGCTACGCCGCCCACGTGGACGCCGTGCCCGCGGTCACCCTGGCGACGAACAACCTGATGTCGCTGTTCGGCTTGCACCGGCGGCTGCGCGGGGCGCTGCTGGGACACCTCGCCGCGTACGAGATGACCTCCTCGCTGCCGAACCGCCGGTACGGCAACGGGCTGCGCCGCCTCGGCCTGGACGAGGTGGCCACCCGCTTCTACGACGAGCACGTCGAGGCCGACGCGGTGCACGAGCAGATCGCCGCGCACGACATGTGCGGGGGACTGGTCCGGGTGGAGCCGGGACTCGCCCCCGACGTGCTCTTCGGCGCCGCCGCCGCGCTGGCGGTGGACCGGGTCTTCGCCGGGCACCTGCTGGACGCCTGGGCCGCCGGCCGTACCTCCCTGCGCGCCCCCGCCCCGATCCGCATCGCCCTGCGCGACCGCCCCCGCCCGGCCGACCTCCCCGCCGCCGTAGCCTGACCCGCCCCGCCCCGCCCCGCCCCGGAGCGGGCAGTCGATCATGCAGTTGTGGTGCCTCACAAAGGCCACGTAACGCTGCTTTCCGCCCACCACAACTGCAAGATCGACGCGCAGGGGGCGGGCGGGGAGGGAGGGGTGGGGTCAGGGGGTGGTGGGGCGGGTGGTGCCGGCGCGGAAGCCGACGGCCTTGTGGGTGCCGTCGCAGAACGGCTTGAGCGCGGACTTGCCGCAGCGGCACAGCGCCACCGTGCCCCGCCTCGCGTCGATGGTCTCCCCGTCGGGGGTCACCAGGGCGAAGTCGCCCCGGACCAGCAGCGGCCCGTCCTGGTAGGGCGTGATGGTGGCCGCCGCGGGTGCCTCGTCGTCGCTGCGCATGGGCGCAGATGTGCCCCTTGGCGCGCGGACGAAACCCCTGCTCACGGGCGTACCGGGGCGGCGGCGACCGCCCCCCGTGGTTCCGATCGCCGGGCCACCGCCGCCCCGCCCGGGATCTTCTGATTGCTCCCGCCCGGTGGGGGATGCCCTGTTTGAACCCCATCGGGACGGGAAGCCGGGCCGCGTGGTGAGCGAACGAGGCAAGGTGGGGCCGGTGCACAAGGTGCGCGAGGGGCTCACGGCCGACGGTGCCGGGCTGGCGGGCGACCGGGTCGTGGCGGCGGGCAGCGCGGCACGGGTCCTGGTGGCCGCCACCGCGCGGGCCCTGCGCGGGATCGACTGCGCCGACCTCGGCCACCCCGGACATCCGGGACCGCTGTCGCGGTTCACCGGCGCGCCGGAGCCGGTGCGCCGGGCGGCGGTGGTGCGGGCCGCCGGCCGGGTGGCGCTCACCGCGGGGCAGACGGCCGAGGTCGACGCCGGTCGCATCGCCCGCTGGTTCGCCGACCAGTACCCGCGCCGTCGCTACCCCGGGGCCCTGATCGGCTCCCCGCACGGCGCGGCCGCGCACCTGGCGATGGCGCTCGGCGTGCCCTGGCTGCCGGCCGGCTTCGAGATGACCGCGCACTGGGCGCAGGGTGGCGTGGACCGGCCGCAGGCCGCCCTGGACCACGGCGCCGCGCTCACCGCCCGGCTGCTCGGCGGCAACGCCGACCTGCACGTCCGCCAGGTGCACTGCCCCGCCAGCCGGGGTGCGCTGGCCGGGGCCACGGTGTCGTTGACGGCCCGGTGGCGGTCCCTGCCGGCCGCGTACGCGCGCTTCCTGGCCGACCGGCTGGAGCCCGGCGCGCCGGTCCTGCTGCTGTGCGACGCCCGCACCTGGCCGGTGTTCGACTCCGCCCCGGGGCACAGCTTCCAGGTCGGCTGCCCGGGCAGCGGCCTCGACCCGGTCGACTTCCACCCGGACAGCCACGCCCTGCGCCAGGTGCTCCGCTCGGCCGGCGGCGACGGCGCGCACTGGGCGCCGCCGGAGGTCGCCTCGCCACCGGAGCCGGCGGAACACGGCGTGGAGTCCGGGTTCGAGGCCGCCGTCCGGGGATGGACCGCCCGGCACGGGCATCCGCTGCACCGGGTCCTGGTGCCGCGGCCGGAGGCGCTCAGCGCCGCGACCGCCGACCTGTACCGGCGCTGGCTACGCGCCGCCGGCAAGACCGGCGACCGGCTGGTGGTGGAGTGCGGCCGGCTGCTCGACCCGTGGCAGGTGGTGCGTGCCGGGATGGTGCCGTACTGGTGCGAGAACGCCACCCGGCGCAGCGTGGAGGGGGTGGAGTGGTGGCTCGCCGGCAGCGAGCCGTTCAGCTCGGTGGACGTGCTGCCCGAGCCGCCCGGCCTGCGGTCGCCGGCGGTGGCCGGGCTGCCCCAGTGGCTGGCCGTCGCCGGCTTCGGCCGCCGCCGGCGGGCGCTGGACCGCACCTCGGCGCGGGGCTACCCGGTCACCTCGGTGCCCACCCGCCGGGCCACGGAGGTGCTGCGGGCGCAGCCGTACGACCTGCCGACGCCGCCGCCGATGACCGTCACCGCCGCCCTCGCGGCGTTGCGCGAGGGCGGCGCCCACCAGGGGCTACTGGTCTGTTGAGCCGGCCCTTTCGAAACATCCTCGCGAACCCCGGGTCCCGTGATTGAGTACCTACGGAGCGGGAACACCGCTGGCTGCGACGGCCTGATCGCGCCGTCCGGCGTGGCGTCGTCGCCCGCTGGCATCCCAGTCATGTGACCCACTTTCCGGCCCGGGCGTGGTGCGACCACGCGCGCGCACGACCGGTTTCCTGAATCCGGGCGGGGGACCTTCCTGAGGGAGGCGCGGATGTTCGGACAGACCACCACGACCACACCACCTCCGACCGAGCGGGGCCTGGAGGACCTCGACGCGGCGGCACTGGCGTACGCGGCACGCATCGAGGGCCTTCCGCCCGAACGGTGCCAGGAGGCGCGGGACGACCTGGTCCGCTTCGCCCTGCCGTTCGCGGGCCGGCTGGCCCGCCGCTACCGGGGGCGCGGCGAGCCGCTGGAGGACCTGGAGCAGGTCGCCCGGCTCGGCCTGGTCAATGCCGTCGACCGGTACGACCCGGAACGCGGCTCGTTCACCGCGTACGCGGCCATCACTATCGTGGGCGAGATCAAGCGGCACTTCCGCGACCGCACCTGGGGCGTGCACGTGCCGCGCCGGTTGCGTGACCTGATCCTGGAGGTGGGACAGGCGACCTCCGCGCTGACCAGCGAGCTGTCCCGGGCGCCGACGGTGGCCGAGCTGGCGGAGCGGCTGGAGACGCCGAAGGAGGAGATCCTCGCCGCGCTGGAGTCGGCCGCCGGCTACAGCCCGGCCTCGCTGAACGCCCCCGTCGGCGGGGAGAGCTCGGCCGAGTTCGGCGACCTGGTCGGCGAGTCCGACAACGCGCTGGAGTCCGTCGACGACCGGGTCACGGTCAGCGGCCTGCTGCACCGGCTGCCCTGGCGCGAGCGGCGGATCCTGGCCATGCGCTTCTACGGCAACCAGACCCAGGCGGAGATCGCCGCCCGCTTCGGCATCTCCCAGATGCACGTCTCCCGGCTGCTGTCGCGGGCGCTGACCTGGCTGCGCCAGGCGATGCTCGCCGACGCCCCGCCGCCGTGGCAGAGCGGGGCCGCCGAGTCGGAGCCGGCCAAGACCAGGATCTCGGTGCGGCACAACGGCGACCGGGTGGTCGTCGAGGTCGGCGGGGAGGTCGACCGCGACGGCGCGGACCAGCTGCGCCGCGCGATGCTGGAGGCGGTCACCGGACAGCCCGCCGAGGTGGTGGTCGACCTGGACGGCGCGGGCGGCTTCGACGCCGGCGGTATCGCCGCGCTGATGGCCGGCCGCGAGGCCGCCGCCCGCACCGGGGTGCCGCTGCGGCTGACCCGGGTCCAGCCGGCCGTGCGGCGCTCGCTCACCGCGGCGGGACTCGCGGCGGTTCGGGAGGGCTGACCACGTCGGCGAGGGCCGGCAGCCCCTCCCGGGGGTGCCGGCCCTCGTGCGGGTACGCCCGCTCAGTGCTCCGGCGTGTCGCCGGGGCCGCGCGGGTGCCGCCAGCGTTCGTTGTCCTGCGGCTCCCGCTGGGCGCCCAGGTTGGTCTCCTCGGGCTCGTCGGTCTGCTCGAAGCTGGGCCGGCGCACCTCGTCCGGCTCCGGGACGTCCACCGGCCTGGCCCCGGACTGCGCGGCCGGCTGGTACTCGGTGGCCTCGCGCGCGCCGTGCGCCCCCTCGAGGGACGGCGACTCGGGCACGTGCTTCTCGCGGTGCAGCTCGTCTCGGAAGTCCTGCGGCGGCTTGGTGGTGCGCTGGGGCAGGTCCCGGCCGAGGTCGGAGACCAGCGGGCCGTACTTGAGGTCGAAGGCGGGCCGCTCGGAGCGGATGCGGGGCATCCGGTCGAAGTTACGCAGCGGGGGTGGGCAGGTGGTGGCCCACTCCAACGAGTTGCCGAAGCCCCACGGGTCGTCGACGTTCACCTGCGCCCCGAAGCGCCAGGACTTCCAGGCGTTCCAGATGAAGAACAGCGTGGAGGCGCCGAGCACGAAGGCGAAGATGGTGGAGAACGTGTTCAGCGCGGTGAACCCGTCGCTCGGCAGGTAGTCGGCGTACCGGCGGGGCATCCCCTCGTTGCCCAGCCAGTGCTGCACGAGGAAGGTGCCGTGGAAGCCGATGAACATCGTCCAGAAGTGGGCCTTGCCCAGCCGCTCGTCGAGCAGCCGACCGGTCATCTTCGGCCACCAGAAGTAGAAGCCGCCGAAGAGCGCGAAGACCACGGTGCCGAACAGCACGTAGTGGAAGTGCCCGACGACGAAGTACGTGTCGTGGGTGTGCCAGTCGGCCGGCGGGCTGGCCAGCAGCACCCCGGTCAGGCCGCCGAAGAGGAACGTGACCAGGAAGCCGATCGCGAAGAGCATGGGCGTCTCGAAGGTGAGCTGCCCCTTCCACATGGTGCCGATCCAGTTGAAGAACTTCACCCCGGTGGGCACGGCGATCAGGTAGCTCAGGATGCTGAAGAACGGCAGCAGCACCTGGCCGGTGGCGAACATGTGGTGGGCCCACACGGTCATCGACAGCACGGTGATCGCGATGGTGGCCAGCACCAGGCCGGTGTAGCCGAAGATCGGCTTGCGGGAGAAGACCGGGATGATCTCGGTGATGATGCCGAAGAACGGGATCGCGATGATGTAGACCTCGGGATGGCCGAAGAACCAGAACAGGTGCTGGTAGAGCATCGGCCCCGAGGTCATCGGGTCGTACACGTGGGCGTTGAGCAGCCGGTCCGCCGCGAGCGCCATCAGCGCCGCGGCGAGCAGCGGGAACACCAGGATCACCAGCACGCTGGTGAAGAGCATGTTCCAGGTGAAGATCGGCATCCGGAACATGGTCATGCCGGGTGCGCGCAGGGTGAGGATCGTGGTGATCAGGTTGACCGCGCCGAGGATCGTGCCCAGCCCCGAGATCACCAGGCCGATCACCCACATGTTGGCGCCGACGCCGGGGGAGTGCTCCTGGCTGCTCAGCGGCGCGTAGGCGGTCCAGCCGAAGTCGGCGGAGCCGCCCGGGGTGAGGAATCCCCCGAGCACCATCAGGCCGCCGAACAGGTAGAGCCAGTACGCCAGGGCGTTGAGCCGGGGGAACGACACGTCCGGGGCGCCGATCTGGATCGGCACGATGTAGTTGGCGAAACCGAACGCCGCCGGCGTGGCGAACAGCAGCAGCATGACCGCGCCGTGCGAGGTGAAGAGCTGGTTGTACTGCTCGGCGGAGAGCAACTGCAGGCCGGGCCGGGCCAGCTCGGCCCGCATCAGCATCGCCTGGAGCCCGGCGACCAGGAAGAACCCGAACGAGGTCAGCAGGTAGAGCAGCCCGATCTGCTTGTGGTCGGTGGTGGCCAGGAACCGGGTCAGCTTCCCGCCGGGCAGTGCCTTGCGCAGCGGCCCGGGATAGCCGCCGAAGCGTGCCGGCGCCAGGATCGCCGGCCCTCGGTCGCGTGGTTCCGTGGTTACCCGCTCGGGCATGTGACTCTCACCCCGCCATGACGACAGAAAGGACGGCGCGGCTACCCGCCCCAGAGCCCATGTAACCAGGCGGCGGTGATTATTCAGGCGAGAGTGGTAAATCCCGTCAATTCGCGGGCAACATGGCCCAGACGACCTTGCCGTCTCCGGCCGGTGCGCTGCCCCAGCCCTGAGCCAGCTCGCGGACGAGCATCAGCCCCCGGCCGCCCTCCGCGTCGACGTCGGGGCAGCCGGCCCGGACCTGGGTCCGGCTGCCGTCCGCCACCGCCACGTGCAGGTACGGCCGGCACAGGGTGAGCGTCACCCGCATCGGCGTGCCCGCGTGCCGCACCACGTTGCCGACGAGCTCGCTGAGCACCAACGAGGCGGGACCGACGGTCTCCGGCAGGTTCCACCGGGCGCACGCCTCGGTGACCAGTTCCCGCGCCCGCCGGCAGGCCCCCGCGACCGGATCGAGGCGGGCCCGCAGCCGGGGCGCCGCCGCCGCGTGACCCGCGCGGGTCGCCTCGTCGCAGTCACGGCGCACCGGCACCACCCGGCACGCGGTCGACTCCGCCAGCCAGTCCGCCACCTCGGACGGCGGGACGCACAGCACGACGGGGACCACTGGCCAGCCGGCCGCCCGGCGGGCGATGGCGGCGAAGACCGAGAGGGCGAGCCGGTCACGCACGCTGAGGTCGGTGAGGTCGACCACGAGCGCGTCGGGCTGGTCGGCGAGGCAGCGGTCCAGCACGTCGTGCACCGTGCGCATGGTGGCGAGGTCGAGGCCGCCACGCAGGCGTACGACGGTCACGGGCGACCCGTCGCGCACCTCGCAGGTGATCCTCGGCATCCTGCCCTCGCTTCGCCTCGTCGGGATCTGCGAACTACCCGGGGCCGGGCGGGGCGAAACCGGGCCGGTCGGGGCGCCGCCCCGGCCGCCCGTGCGCCGTCACCGCGGGATCCGGCCCCGCGTCGTCAGCACGCCCAGCGCGATCATGCCCACGCCGAGGAACAGGTGCAGCCAGTTGTCGGCGTCGTTGACCGGGATGAAGTTGGCCCCGCTGTCGTGGTCGACCACCAGGCCGTAGAGCCAGAGCACCAGGTAGATCGCGCCGCCGCCCACCAGGTACCCCCGCGCGCCCGCGGTGGTGCGGGCCAGCACCAGCCCGGCCACCCCGAAGAGCAGGTGGACGATGTTGTGCAGCACCGAGACCTGGAACAGGCCGAGCAGCTTGGCGTCGGAGTCGTGCCCGGCGAAGCGCAGGTCGCCGAAGTCGCTGGTGACGCCCGGCACGAAGCCGAGCACCCCGACCAGGAGGAAGACCACCGCCACGGCGGTGGCGGCCCGCCGGACGGGAGTCTTGCCGTCGGCCGGGCTGTGCCGGGCGCGGGAGCGCGCCATGGGACCGGTCACCGCCGTCTCCTCACTGTGCGGGAACGCTGAGCGGACCGCGCCTACCCGCCGCGCGCGCCGGCAAACCGCCCGACCCGCCGTTCGGCGACCCCGCCGGCAGCGCCGCCCGACGCGCTCGCCCGCCGCGACGGGCGCCGGCACGCGACCGGGGCCGGCCCACCGCGAGGGCGGGCCGGCCCCGGGACGCGGGACCGCCGGTCAGGCCGCCAGCAGGCGTCCGGCGGTGGCGAGCTGGCGGACCCGCTCGTAGAGGCCCACGTACTTCTCGGCCATCACGGCGGGGGTGAAGCGGGTGGCCGCCTCGCGCCGGCACTCGTCCGGGTCGAGCAGCTCGGCGGCCAGCAGCAGGTCCGCGAGCTCCTCCTCGTCGGTGGTGAGCAGGCCGGTGCGGCCGTGCTCGATCAGCTCGGGTAGGCAGCCGCGGGCGGTGGCCACCACCGGCGTACCCAGGGCGAGCGACTCGACCACCGCCGTGCCACCCGGCTCCTCCCAGCGCAGCGGGAACAGCGAGGCCCGGGCGCCGGCCAGCAGGTCGTCGCGCTCCTGCCCGGCCACGGTGCCCACCCAGCGGACCAGGTCCCCGTCGACGTGCGGCGCCACCTCGTCGTAGAAGAACCGGACGTCCGGGTTCTGCCGGGCCTCGTCCCCGGCCGCGGTCAGGTCCTCCGGCCGGTGGTACGGGCCGACCGGCCCGGCGAGCACCAGCGGCACCCCCACCCGCCGGGCCAGGCGCGCGCCCACGTCCTGCCCCTTGCCCGGGTTGATCCGGCCCAGGATGATCAGGTAGTCGCCCTTGTCGACCCGGGGCCGGCGGTCCGCGCCGACGGCGAGCGGGGTGGACAGGTGCACGTGGCCCACCGAGTGCTCCTGCAGCGTCCGGGGCGCGCGGGCCAGTTGCGAGGCGGAGACCCCGTTGACCCGGACCCGGTCGCCGCCGTCGAGGTTGCCGTAGAGCGCCGGATGCTTCGCCAGGTCCCAGTGCAGCGTGTGCAGGGCCGGCGGGGCGTCCGGGCCCATCGCCGCGAGGGTGGCCAGGCCGACCGCCTCCACGTGGTCGTGCACCAGGTCGATGTCGTCGCGCGAGTGCAGCGTGCGCACCACCCCGTTGAGGTGCGCCTGCGAGATGCCGCAGACCTGGTTGTACGGCCGTTGCAGGGCGTGGAACTGCCCGTCGGGGAAGACGGAGAACTTCTCGTCGACCGGGAGTGTGCTGCTGTCGACCGACGCGAGCACCACCCGTACGCCGAGGCGGCGCAGCTCCGGCACCAGCGTCGCGATCACGTTCTCGATGCCGCCGTAGCCGGGCGGTGGCACGGACAGCCACGGACCGGCGTTCATCAGGACGGTGAGGCTCATGCGGGGTTCCTTCCCTCGGCGGTACGCGTCCGGCCGTGCAGGGTCACGACGGAGCTGCCGTTCACGCCGCGGCGACCCGTCGGCGGGGGATCCGGTGCCGCAGCTCGGCCAGAGGTGGCCGCTCCTCGACGGCGACGTCGTTGACGACGATCTCCCGGTCGAGGTTCGGCAGGGCGTCCGAGCCGCCGCGGCGGAACTGGGTCAGCAGGGTGGCGGGCATCGCGCCCGGCGCCGCCCAGCCGCGCCGCTGCAGCCGCGACCAGGCGGTGAGCATGATCTGGGCCGACATCCGGCCGAGCGCGGCGGTGTCCTGGTGGCGGTGCTTGCGCTCGCCCAGGTCCACCTGGGCCAGCGCGTCCAACCCGACCAGTTCGAGCAGGTCGATGAGCATCGCCGTCTCGACCCCGTAACCGGAGACGAACGGCACCCGCTCCAGCACCTCCCGACGGCCGGCGTACTCACCGGCCAGGGGCTGCACGAAACCCGCCAGCTCGGGCCAGAACAGGTTCAGCATCGGCCGGGCCATCAGCTCCGTCACCCGGCCCCCGCCGTCCGCCTCCACGCTGGTCGCCCCGACCAGCGGGCGGTGGTAGAAGCCCTTCACGAAGTCCACCGAGGGATCGGTCAGCAGAGGGCCGATCAGCCCGGTCACGAAGTGCGGGCGGAACTCGCGCAGGTCGGCGTCGACGAACGCCACCACGTCGCCCTCGGCTGCGGCCAGCCCCGCCCAGAGCGCGTCCCCCTTGCCGGTCAGCCGGGGCAGGCCCCGGGTCATCGCGTCCTGGCTGACCACCTCCGCGCCGGCCGCGCGGGCCACCTGGGCGGTGCGGTCGGTGGACCGGGAGTCCACGACGATCAGCTCGTCGATCAGGGCCACCCGCTCCATCAGGTGCTCACGGATGGTCGACACGATCGCGCCGACCGTCGCCTCCTCGTTGCGGGCCGGCAGGACCACGCTGACCCTGCTGTCGCCCTTGGCACGCATCAGGCGTCGCGCCGGCCAGTCACCCGCCGACGTGGTGCGGTAGGTGGCCCACGCCTCCACCACCGGTGACACCATCGTTTCCGTCTTCCGCACAGGCACCCCCAGATCGTGGCGGAAAAAAACCCTGCTTCTATTTCCCACTGCCGCGCTCGCGCTAACCGCAGCATGCCTAACAGCTTGATCACGACAGTGACGTGAGCGGGTTCCGCCCTGGTGAACGTTTGGTTGCGCGCACGCGGGGGGAGTGCAGTGGCGAACACGAAACTGTGGCGAAGGGGCTTCACATGCGCACGTGCCGGGTGGGACTGGTAGGGGCCGGCGGGGTGGCGCAACGCCACGCCCGGGTGTTGGACGGCTTCGCGGACGTGGAGCTGATCGGGGTGACCGACGTGGTGCCGGAGGCGGCGGCGCAACTGGCGCAGGCGCACGGCGCCCGCACCTTCGACGACGTCGACGAGCTGCTGGCCGCGGGCCCGGACGCGGTCTACGTCTGCGTGCCGCCGTTCGCCCACGGGCCGGCGGAGGAGGCGGTCGTCGCGGCCGGGGTGCCGATGTTCGTGGAGAAGCCGGTCGCCGTCGACCTGGCGACCGCCGAGCGGATCGCCGACCTGGTGACCCGGCGGGGGCTGCTCACCGGCGTCGGGCACCACTGGCGCTACTCGCCGGTGGTGGAGAAGGCCCGGGAGCTGCTCGCCGACCGTCCGGTGCGGATGGTCAGCGGCGCGTGGTGGGACAAGGTGCCGCCGGTGGCCTGGTGGTCGCGGCGGGACCGCTCCGGCGGCCCGGTGGTCGAGCAGGCCGCCCACGTGCTGGACCTGGTCCGCTCGCTGGTCGGGGAGGCCACCGAGGTCACCGCGTACGGCAACGGCACCCCGCCGCCCGTCGACGGCGCCGACATCGACTCGGTGACCACCGCCACGCTGCGCTTCGCCGACGGCGCGGTCGGCACGCTCACCGCCGCCTGCGTGCTCGGCTGGAAGCACCGCGCCGGACTGGAGATCCTCGCCGACGGGCTGGCCCTGTCGCTGAGCGAGGACGGCCTCGTCGTGCGCGACGCCGACGGGGAGCGCCGCTTCGACACCGACCCGGACACCGCCCGGGTAGCCGTGGACCGCGCCTTCGTCGACGCGGTGCGGGGCGTCGGCGACGACGTCCGGGTCCCGTACGCCGAGGCCCTCGGCACCCAGCGGCTCGCCCTCGCGGTCGCCGACTCCGCGCGCACCGGCCGGCCCGTACGGCTGGACACCCCCGCCGCCGCGCCCCTCGTCAGCGGGGTGACCGTCGATGCGTGACCGCGTGGTGGTGGTCAGCGGCCCCGGGCGGGTGGAGCTCGTCGAGCAGGACGCCGCCGAGCTGACCGACGGTACGTTCCGGGTCGAGACGCTGTTCAGTGGGGTCTCGGCGGGCACCGAACTCAGCTACGTCAAGGGCACCAACCCCTACCTCAACGTCACCTGGAACGCCGACCTCGGGCTCTTCCAGCCGGGCGAGGCCAGCACCCCGTACCCGGTGACCCGGCTGGGCTACATGCAGGTCGGCCGGGTGGTGGAGAGCCGTACCCCGGCCGTCGCCGTGGGCACCGTCGGCGCGATGACGTACGGCCACCGCACCGGCTGGGTCGCCGACCCGGTCGCCGAGCGGTTCGTGCCGCTGCCGGAGGACCTCGACCCGCTGCTCGGCGTCTACGTCGCGCACATGGGGCCGATCTGCGCCAACGGTGTGCTGCACGCCGCCGCCGACCTGCACGGCACCGACGTGCGGTCCCTCGGCGACGGGGTGCGCGGCCGCCGGGTCGCGGTCGTCGGCAGCGGGGTGGTGGCCCTGCTCACCGCCCTGTTCGCCAAGCGGCACGGGGCCGCCTCGGTGGTGGTGCTCGACCCGACCCCGCAGCGGCGGGCCGTCGCCGAGGCGCTGGGCCTGGAGACCCTCGATCCGGAGGCCGACGACCCGGCCGTGGTGCTCAAGACGCGCTGGGCGCACGCACCCGGCGACCGGGGCGCCGACGTGGTCTTCCAGTGCCGGGGGCAGGCGTGGGCGTTGCAGCTCGCGCTGCGCCTGCTGCGCCCGCAGGGCACGGTGGTCGACCTGGCCTTCTACCAGGCCGGCGCGGACGCGGTCCGCTTCGGCGAGGAGTTCCACCACAACGGGCTGTCGCTGCGCTGCGCCCAGATCGGCCGGGTGCCGCGCGGGCTCGCCCCCTACTGGGACCGGGAGCGCCTCTCCGGCGAGACGATCGACCTGCTGCGCGCGTACGGGGACGTGATCCGCAAGCACCTGGTCTCGGCGGTGGTGCCGTTCGAGGAGGCGCCGACGCTGCTGACCGACCTCGCCGAGCGGCGCCGCCAGGAACTCCAGGTGGTGCTGACCGTCTGAGGACCGCGTCCGTCCCGGGGCGGGTGGCGCGGGCCGATACCGTTTCGGCCATGACCGCCGACGCTCCCGTCACGACCGCCGACGACTCGGTGACGGCCGACCACTCCGGGGCGACCGCCGACGACTCCGTGACGACCGCCGACGGCGGTCCCGGCGAGAGCGGCGACGACCGGCGGGTCGGCCTCGCCGCCCTGCTGCCGTACCTGCGCGCCCACCGCGGCACCCTGGCCGTGGTGGGCGCGCTGTCGCTCGCCGGCGCGGCGGCGTCGCTGGCGCAGCCGCTGCTCACCCGCTCGGTGCTGGACGGGCTCTCCGCCAGCCGGGGCGTGGCCGGTCTGGTCACGGCGCTGGTCGCCCTGGTGCTGGTGGGCGCGGCGCTCGGCGGGGTCCGCGACTACCTGCTGCAACGCACCGCCGAGGGGGTCGTGCTGGGCACCCGGCGACGGCTGGCCGGGCACCTGCTGCGGCTGCCGATCGCCGAGTACGACCGCCGCCGCACCGGCGACCTGCTCTCCCGCGTCGGCTCGGACACCACCCTGCTGCGGGCGGTGGTCACCTCCGGCCTGTTCGAGGTGGTCACCGGCGCCGTGATGGTGCTCGGCGCGGCGGGCGCGATGGTCCTGCTCGACCCGGTGCTGTTCGGGGTGACCCTGCTCGGGGTGGCCGCCGGCATCGCCATCGCGGTCTCCTTCGCCCACCGGGTGCGCGGGCTGGCCCGCGCGGCCCAGGAACGCATCGGCGAGATGACCTCGGCGGTGGAGCGGGCCATCTCCGCCGCCCGGACGATCCGCGCGGCCCGGGCGGAACGGCGCGAGGCCGAGGCGATCGGCGTCAGCGCCGCGCAGGCGTACGTGGCGGGGCTGCGGGTGGCCCGCGTGCAGGCGTTCGTCGGCCCGGCCAGCGGCGTCACCATCCAGGGCGCGTTCCTGCTGGTCCTCGGGGTGGGCGGGGCGCGGGTCGCGGCGGGCGCGATCACCGTCGGCGACCTGGTCGCCTTCATCATGTTCCTGTTCTTCCTGGTGCTTCCGCTCGGGCAGGCGGTGCACGCCTACACCCAGTTGCAGACCGGGCTGGGCGCGCTCCAACGCATCGAGGAGGTGCTCGCCGTGCCGGTCGAGGGGGCGGCCGACCGGCCGGTGCCCGCTCCGGCCACGGCGGCGACCGGCGGGGCACCGGCGTCCGTCGAGTTCGACGGGGTGGGCTTCGGTTACCCCGGCGGCCCGCCGGTGCTGCGCGAGGTGAGCTTCACCGTGCCCGCCGGCACGCGGACCGCCCTGGTCGGCCCGTCGGGCGCCGGGAAGTCGACGCTGCTGGCGCTGGTGGAGCGCTTCTACGAGGTCACCGAGGGCGCGCTGCGCGTCGACGGGGTCGACGTGCGGGACCTGCCCCGCGACGCGCTGCGCGCCCGGATCGGCTACGTCGAGCAGTCCGCGCCCGTGCTGGCCGGCACGCTGCGGGAGAATCTGCTGATCAGCGCGCCCGAGGCCACCGAGGCCCGGCTGCGCGCGGTGCTCGACGAGGTCAACCTCGGCCACCTCGCCGAGCGCGCCTCCCAGGGGCTGGACGTGCAGGTGGGCGAGGGCGGGGTGCTGCTCTCCGGCGGCGAGCGGCAGCGGCTGGCCATCGCCCGGGCCCTGCTGGCCGGGCCGCCGGTGCTGCTGCTCGACGAGCCGACCAGCAACCTCGACGCCCGCAACGAGGCCGCGCTGCGTCGGGCCATCGACGCGGTGGCCGCCCGGCGCACCCTGCTGATCGTGGCGCACCGCCTCTCCACCGTCGTCGACGCCGACCAGATCGTGGTGCTCGACGGCGGCCGGGTGGCGGCCACCGGCACCCACGACGAACTCACCCGGGCCAGCCCGCTCTACCGTGAGCTGGCCGCCCACCAGCTCCTGGTGACCTGAGCGCTCACGCCCGCAGCCGGCGCGTCGGCGCCACTCGCGCGGCGGCGCGCCAGGCGGGCCGCCAACGTCGGCCCCGGTCGCGTACCGTTGCCGCTCATGGGTGTGTCGCAACGCTTGAAGTCCAGGTTCCGCCGGTTCCTCCAGCGCCCGGGGACGACGGTCGACCTGGGGCCGCTGGAGAAGCTGCTGCCGGCCGTCGAGGCGCGCGAAGAGGAGCTGTCGGCGCTCGACGACGCCGAGCTGACCGAGGCCGCCGGCAAGGCCACGGACTACGAGGAGATCTGCGCGATCGGCCGCGAGGCCGCCCGCCGGGGCCTCGACCAGCGGCCGTACGACGTGCAGCTGCTCGGCGCGATGGCGCTGCTCTCGGGCAAGGTCGCCGAGATGGCCACCGGTGAGGGCAAGACGCTCACCGCGACCATCGCCGCGTACGGCCACGTCCGGCTGGGCAACGGCCCGGTGCACGTGCTCACCGTCAACGACTACCTGGCCCGCCGCGACGCCCTCTGGATGGAGCCGGTCTACACCCTGCTCGGCCTGAGCGTCGGCTGGGTCAACGAGGCGTCCACCCCCCAGGAGCGGCGTGACGCCTACGCCTGCGACGTCACCTACGTCTCGGTCAGCGAGGCCGGCTTCGACTACCTGCGCGACCAGCTCGTCACCGATGTGGAGGACCGGGTGCAGCCGCCGCTGCGCACCGCGATCGTCGACGAGGCCGACTCGATCCTGATCGACGAGGCCCGGGTACCGATGGTCCTCGCCGGTGCGGTCGCCGGCGAGCAGGACCCGGTGCACGCCGCCGCCGCCCAGGTGCGGGGCCTGCGCAAGGGCAAGCACTACACGGTGGCCGAGGACGGCCGCAGCGTCGCCTTCACCGCCGCCGGCCTGGCCGCGGTCGAGGCCAAGCTCGGCATCGACCTGTACGACGAGGAGCACGTCGCGCAGCTCTCGGCGGTGAACGTGGCGCTGCACGCGCACGCCCTGCTGCACCGCGACGTCGACTACATCGTCCGGGACGGCTCCGTCGAGCTGATCGACGAGATGCGCGGCCGGGTCGCCCAGCGCCGCCGCTGGCCGGACGGGCTCCAGGCGGCCGTGGAGGCCAAGGAGGGGCTGGACGCCAGCGCCGAGGGTGAGGTGCTCGGCACCATCGCCGTGCAGGCGTACATCGGGCTCTATCCCAAGGTGTGCGGCATGACGGCGACCGCGGTGCTGGTCGGCGACCAGCTCCGCGAGTTCTTCGGCCTCGAGGTGGCGGTGATCCCGCCGAACACCCCGTGTGTGCGTGAGGACGAGCCGGACCGCATCTACGCCACCCGGGCGGAGAAGGAGGAGGCGCTGGTCGACGAGATCAAGCGCAACCACGAGCGTGGTCGGCCGGTGCTGGTCGGCACCCTCGACGTAAAGGAGTCCGAGGGACTGGCCGCCGGCCTGAACGCCGCCGGGGTGCCCTGCGTGGTGCTCAACGCGAAGAACGACGACGAGGAGGCGGCGATCATCGCCGAGGCCGGCGCGTACGGCGCGGTGACCGTCTCCACCCAGATGGCCGGCCGGGGCGTGGACATCCGGCTCGGGGGCAGCGACCAGGTCGACCGGGACCGGGTCGCCGAGCTGGGTGGTCTCTACGTGATCGGCAGCGGCCGGCACGACAGCCGGCGCGTCGACGACCAGTTGCGCGGCCGGGCCGGGCGGCAGGGCGACCCGGGTGGCTCGGTCTTCTTCGTCAGCCTGGAGGACGACCTCGTCGTCCGGCACGCCGGCGACGCCGTTCCGGCCTCGCCCCGGATGAACGCCGACGGTCTGGTCACCGACGACCAGGTCGAGTACGCGGTCGAGCACGCCCAACGGGTCGCCGAGGGCGTCAACCACGAGATCCACCGCAACACCTGGCGCTACAGCGTGGTGGTCGAGCAGCAGCGCAAGGCCCTCGCCGAGCGCCGGGAACGGCTGCTGACCAGCGACGTGGCGGCGCTGATGCTGCTGGACCGGATGCCCGACAAGGCCGGCGAGATGGACGAGGACCTGCTCGCCCGTGCCGCCCGGTCGATCGCCCTCTACCACCTCGACCGGCTCTGGGCGGAGCACCTCGCGGAGCTCTCCGAGGTGCGCGAGGGCGTGCACCTGCGCGCCCTGGGCCGGCTCGACCCGCTGGACGAGTTCCACCGGGCGGCGGTGCCGGCGTTCAACAACCTGATCCCGGAGATCGAGCGTCGCACCCTCGACACCTTCGATGAGACGGAGTTCGGCGACGACTGGGAGCCGGACGAGGCGAAGCTGGTGCGGCCGAGCGCGACCTGGACGTACCTCGTGCACGACAACCCCTTCGGCTCGGAGCTGGACCGGCTGATCGCCTCGGTGGGACGGCGGCTCAGCTCCGCGTCGCGCTGACGCGGCGGGGCTCCCTCCGGCGCCTTCGGGTGCCGGAAGGGGCCCCCTTTTGCGCCGTTTCGATCCCGGTTTGCGAGGGTAGTAGGCCGGGTCCGAGGAGTCGGGGGAGACCAGACGATGGAACAGGTGACGGCGCCGGTCGGCCGTGCGGGAGCACGCGCCGGGACGGTGGGGGCAGTGGAACGGTGAACCTGGAGATGTGGGACCCGGCGGTGGAGCGGCTCGGCGTCCTGGAGACCGCCGCCCTGCTGCGCGAGCTGACGGCCGCGCTGATCGCGCTCGAGGACTTCGACGAGGCGCTGGACGCGCTGGTACGCACCGCCCGCGACGCGGTGGCCGGCGTGAGCTGGTGCGGTTTCACCGCCCTGCGCGCCGGCGAACCGGCCGGGGTGGCGGCCTCCGACGCGCGCCTGGCGGGCCTGGACGACCTGCGGCACGGCCCCGACTCGCCGGCGATGGACGCGATCCGGCGGCGGGAGCTGACCCTCTCCGACCGGTTGGACCGCGAGGAGCGCTGGCCGACCTGGACGCCGCGGGCGCGGGATCTGGGCGTGCACGGGGTGATCTCCGCGCCGGTCGACGTCGATGAGCAGGTGATCGGGTCGATCAACCTCTACGCCGGCACGGCCGACGTGCTCACCACCGGGCACCAGCTCACCGCGATGCTGCTCGCCGAGCATGCCGGGCTGCTGCTCGCGGCGGTCCGTGACCGGGCGCGCCGGGCCGCCGAGGCCGGGGAGCTGGCCCCGTCGGCGCTCGGCGACGGCGTGATCGGGCAGGCGATCGGCGTGATCATGACCCAGCGCGGCTGCCCGGCCGAGGAGGCGCTCGACGTGCTGCGCAGCGCGGCGTCGTCACTGGAGATCCCGCTCCGGCAGGTGGCCGACCGGCTGGTGGCCACCGTCTCGCGGCCCCGCGACAACTGAACCCTCCGGGGCCGCCGTGGCCACTGGCACGGCCGGGAGCTGCGGGGCTGGCGGGCCGCGTGTCGTTTCGGCGTGTCGGCACGCGGGTAGCACCCTGGACTGGTGACGCGTGCCGACCTGGGGAGGAACCATGCAGAGCCGGCTGAGGGTGCACGGGCACCCGATCCAACCGATGCTGGTGACGTTCCCGTTCGGGCTCTTCGTGAGCGCGACCGTGTTCGACCTGACCGACGTGCTCGGCGGGCCGGCCTTCCTCGGCGAGGTGGGCTACTGGACGGCCGTGGCGGCCCTCGTCGCCGCCGCGCTGACCGCCGTGGCCGGCATGATCGACCTGTGGGACGTGCCGGTCGACCGGACCAGGCGCACGGCGGTCACCTTCAACCTGGTGAACGTGGCGATGGCCGCGCTGTTCCTGGTCTCCTGCCTCGTCCGCGCGGAATCGCCGCAGCGGGGCGCCTCCGTCGTGCTGCTGCTCACCGAGCTGGTGGCCCTGGGCGTCGGCGCGGTCGGCGTCGCGCTGGGCGCCCGCCTGGTGCGCCGCTTCGACGCCGGCCGCCGGGCCGAGCCCACCACCTTCGACGCCCTGAGCGGCGCCCCCGACTCCACCGTCGACCTGGCCCGCCCCCGCCCCTGACCGCCCGCCCCTCGCCGGTTAGCGGCGGGCGGGGCGGGTGTGGGGCAGTCAGGGGGTGGGGTGGTGGGATTCGGCGTGGTGGGCGGCGAGCACGTCCGCGCCGAAGTCGCTGGCCGGGCGGCGCAGGACGGTGTGCGCGTGGTTGCCGTCGTCGGTGGTGTTGTCGTACTCGATGAGCAGGTCGTCGCCCTGCACCCGGTAGTAGTGGCGCCGGCCGGGCTCGGTCGGGCCCGCCCAGGCGAAGTGCAGCCGCCCGGAGTCCAGCCGGCGCGCCTCCCGGATCGCCAGCTCGGGTGGGAGTCGGTCCAGGTAGAGCGCCACGAGCTGGTCGAGCATGGCCCGCCCGGTCGGCCCGAGCCGGTCGGCGGGCACCCCGAGCGGCTCCAGCGGCCCGTCGACCCGGGGGCGGGTGGCGCTGATGATGTCCCCGGGCGCCTCGTCGGCGACGATCGCGGCGGACCGGCCGGCCGGGCCCATCGCGTCGAGCAGGGCGCGGGCCAGGTCCTCCTCCACCGCGAGCGGCCGGGACACCGGGCGGCCGGCGTACCGGACGGTGGCCGGGTTGGCGCCGAGGAAGATCGGTGCGGGGGAGACCTGGTCGGCCACCACGGTCATGCTGACCGATAGGTGGTGGCCCTCCAGGCGCCACGCCCAGGCGTCGTCGCGGGCCGGATCGCCGAAGACGGCCACCCAGTAGTCGCCGCTGTGCCGGCCCCGACGCCATCCCTCCGCCCGGTCCAGCACCTCCTCCAGTGCGACGATCGCCATCGCCTGCGCGTACGCCGGTGGACTCAGCGCGGTGGCCAGCAGCCGGTGTGCGGCCTTGCGCCCGGCGCGGTCGAGGTCGGCCAGGCAGACCCCGGGCCGGGGTCGCGGCCGGTACTCCAGCCAACGGCGGGCCGGATCGTCGTCGAACCGGTGGACGGCCTGGGCGCGCGCGGGTTCGTCCAGCGCGGCGAGCAACGCCGTGGCGGCGGTGCGCATCTGTTCGGGCAGCGGATCCTCCACCGGACCTGTATACCGGGCGCCGGTCGGATCCGCGGCGCGGCGCGGCCGGTGGGTGGGGGCGATCCCGTGTCGGGCGTCGACGCGGCCCGTCCGCGCGTCGCAACCGTGCGGCCTGGTGCGTCGGGGCGTCGCAACCGTGCGGCCCGGTGCGTCGGGTGCCGGGTGTCGTGACCCTCCCTTCAGGGCGCCGGAATGGTGGTCGACGGGGCCCTGACGGCCTGGCGGTCGGCCCGGACGGGTGCCGGCCTCGTGGTCAGCCGGTCGGTGCGGTCAGCAGCGCGAGCATGTCGGGCAGGTCGAAGAAGCGGGCGGTCTCCACCGCCGACGGGCTGCCGTGGTGCGGGTCGGCCCCGGCGGCGAGCAGTGCCCGGACGGCCTCGGTGCTGCTGCGGAAGGTGGCGGCGGCCAGCGCCGTCTGGCCGCGGTCGTTGGTGCGGGAGTGGTCGGCGCCGCGGGCGAGAAGGGCGGCGACGGTGTCGGGTCGGGCGTGGTACGCCGCCAGGATCAGCAGGGTGTCGCCCTTGTCGTTGGTCATGTCGACGGGCAGCCCCGCGTCGACGTAGTCGGCCAGTTCGGCGGTGACGCCGTCGCGCGCCAGGTCGAACATCCGGTGCGCGAACGCCAGCGTCTCGGCGTCGAGTTCCTCACTCACCGGTCCAGGTTAGTCGGAGGCCGGCCTGGTACGTTGCTCGGCCGGCGGGCCGGGGAGGGGTCGATGGACGACAGGGTGTACGTGGGCAACGCGGGCGTGGACGGGGCGACGAACGCGGGCTGGCTGCTCGGCCACTTCATGCCGTCGCACGACGCCCGGCACAGCGCCGACGTCGAGGTGAAGTGGGGTGTCCATCCGGCGGGGGAGGCCCGTTCCCGGTGGGCCACGGGTGAGCGACGGACTGCCCTGCTGGTGCTGGTCAGCGGCCGGTTCCGGGTCGAGTTGCCGGACCGGACCGTGGTGCTGGGCGAGCCCGGCGACTACGTGGTGTGGGGGCGGGGCGTGGACCACTCCTGGTACGCCGAGCGCGAGTCGGTCGTGCTGACGGTGCGCTGGCCGTCGGTTCCCGGCTACCGGGTGGCGCCGCCGGTCCGCCGCTGACCGCCCGTGCGCCGCGGCGGCGTCCCAGGCCCTGGAACTGCCCGCGGGTCGTCCACCAGGGCGCCCGCGTGGTCCCGCTGACCCGCATCGTGACGAGGCCCGCGTCGAGATCGAGCGCATCCGCTGACGGCGCCACCCGCGCGGCGTGCCCGGACCCGGGCGCGCCGCGCCGCCGCGTCGGGGATCGGACCGTCCCGTCCCCGGTACGCCGCGCGCCGCCCGGTCGGCAGCCCGTGCCGCCGCGCCGCACGAGCGTGATCCGCGTTCACCCACCGGGACGCCCACCCGCGCCGAGCACCGCGAACCGGGCGGGCACCCCACTAACCGGGCAACTCGACGGCTCTGCTGTAATCATCAGGCTTCGTACGCAGAGCGAGCATTCGGCTCCGATGCGTTCGTCAATTGTCACATTCATGCAACGCAGCCGCCCCTTGACCCTCGCTCGGGCGCCGGGAAGCATCGATGGAGCGGCGTCCCGGGCCGCGGGGAGATACCCGGATCAGCCAAGGAGGACCATGTCGGTCAGCCCCGCCTCGTCGCGCGCCGGATGGCATACGTCCCAGCCCGCTGTTCCCGGTCGTCCCCCGGGGGGCCAGCGGCGCCCCGCCAACACCGTCGCACCGATGCTCACGGTGACCCTGAACATCCCGCTGGCATCCGAGGAGTCGCTGACCCCGCCCGCGCGGCGGCTGCTGGAGGCCGCCCGGGAGATGCTGGAACGCGGCGAGGGCACCGTCATCACCGCGACCGTCGACCGCCGCCCCGACCCGGTGCCCGCCGGGCGCTCGCCGTCGCGCCCGGTCGCCGCCACCATCCCCACCCTGCACATCCTCGCCTCGTCCCGCTCGGTGCTGCGCGACGGCGAGCCGTTGCCGCTGACCCGGCTGGAGTTCGACCTGCTGCTGCACCTCGTCGTCCACCCCCGCCGGGTGTTCACCCGGTTGCAGCTGCTCAACGCGGTCTGGGGCTACGAGCACGCCGGTGTGCGCACCGTGGACGTGCACGTGCGCCGGCTGCGCGGCAAGGTCGGCGTCGACGTCCCGCTGGTCACCACCGTCTACGGCGTCGGCTACCGGCTCGCCGACGACGCCCACGTCACCATCGACCGCAGCGGCTGACGGCCGAGCGTGCGCGGCCGCGGCACCCGGGGGTCACGGGCGCCCAGTGCACCCGGTGCCCTGCCCGCGCGGGCCCGTCCGTGGCGGGCGGCGGGGCACCATGGTCGGATGCGCATCCGACCCATCTCCCCGCAGCTGCTCGTCGCCGAACTGGCCGCGCGCCTCGCCGGCGCCGACGTCCCCGGCCGGCTGCGGGTGGCCGTGGACGGCGCCCCGGCGGCCGGCCCGGACGAACTCGCCGCCGCGCTGGTCGACCCGCTGCGCGCGCTCGGCCGGCCCGCCCTGCACGTACGCGCCGTCGACTTCCTCCGCCCCGCCTCGGTGCGCCTCGAGTTCGGCCGGACCAACCCCGACGCGTTCTACGAGGGCTGGGTCGACGAGCCGGGGCTGCGCCGGGAGGCGCTCGACCCGGCCGGGCCCGGCGGCTCGGGGCGGGTGCTGCCGTCGCTGTGGGACGCCACCGCCGACCGGGCCAGCCGCGCCGCGTACGTCGACCTGCCGCCCGGGGGCGTCCTGCTGGTCAGCGGTTCGCTGCTGCTCGGCGGGGGCCTGCCCTTCGACGTCACCGTCCACCTGGCGCTCTCCCCCGCGGCCCTGGTCCGGCGCACCGACCCGTCGCAGCGGTGGACGCTGCCCGCCTTCGCCCGGTACGCCGACGAGGTCGCCCCGGCCTCCTTCGCGGACGTCGTGGTCCGCGCCGACGATCCCCGGCACCCGGCCCTGGTGGAGTCCCCGGTGTCGCCCTGATGCCGGGACGCGGCGAAAAATCGTCGGTTTGAGCGTCGGCCCGCCGGGGTATTCGCCCGGCTCACAGAGCGCGGGTGATCCGCCCGCGCACAGACCACCACGGGGCTGGGCGCACGTACCGGTGCCCCGGCGGATTTTCAGGCCAGAAAGGCAGGCAGCGATGCTCGTCCACGACACGATCGGTACGGGCCGGTCCCAGACGGAGATCGACCAGATCCGGCGCTCCCTGCAGGCCCGCTACGACGAGCTGTCCGCGGAGTACGAGCAGGCGGTGCTGCAGAGCCAGGTGCTGCGGCTGGTGGAGGTCGGCGACACCGCCGGCGACGACCAGGCCGACAGCGGCACCAAGACGGCGGAGCGGGACACCGCGCAGTCCCTGCTGCGGACCATCCTCGACCGCCGCGCCCAGTACGAGCACGCGCTGACCCGGCTGGAGGAGGGCACCTACGGCTTCTGCGAGGGCTGCACCTCGGCCATCCCCGTCGAGCGGCTGGAGATCTTCCCCTCCGCCACCACCTGCGTGCAGTGCAAGCAGAACCGGGAGCGCCGGGCGGCCTGACCCGTGCCAGCGGCTGCCGGTCGGACCAGAACGCGGTGAGGCCGACCGATGGGTGAGATCAAGGTCGGCACCGCCTCCTGGACCGACCGGACGCTGCTGGACTCCGGCTGGTACCCGCAGACGGCCGACACCCCGCAGAAGCGGCTGGCGTACTACGCCCGCCGGTTCCCGCTGGTCGAGGTGGACGCCACCTACTACTCGCCGCCCGCGGAACGGACGGCGAGGTTGTGGGCGGAGCGCACCCCGGCCGGCTTCACCTTCAACGTCAAGGCGTTCAGCCTGCTCACCGGGCACCCGACCCGGCCGGGCGCGCTCTACAAGGACCTCCGACCGGACACGGACAAGAAGAACCTGTATCCGGACGACCTGCCGCCGCAGGCGTACGAGGAGGTCTGGACGCGGTTCCTCTCCGCGCTGGACCCGCTGGTGGAGGCGGGGCGGCTCGGCGCGCTGCTGTTCCAGTTCCCGCCCTGGTTCACCATCAAGCGGGACAACAAGCAGTACCTGCTGGAGGTGGCGAAGCGCTGCGCCCCGCTGCGTCCCGTCTACGAGTTCCGCCACGCCTCCTGGTTCGACGGCGACAACGCCGGGGAGACCCTCGCCTTCCTGCGCGAGCACCGGCTGGCGTACGTCTGCGTGGACATGCCGCAGGGGCACCGCTCGTCGGTGCCCCCGGTGCTGGCCGCCACCGCGGACCTCGCGGTGGTCCGCTTCCACGGGCACAGCGACAAGTGGACCAGCCGGGACATCCACGAGAAGTTCGGCTACCGCTACTCCGAGAAGGAGCTGCGCGACTGGGCGCCGAAGCTGCGTGAGCTGGCCGCGTCCACCGCCGAGACCCACGTGCTCATGAACAACTGCTACCGCGACTTCGCGCAGACCAACGCCGCCACCCTCGCCGGGCTGCTCGACGCCGACTGAGGAGGGGCCGCGCCCGCGCGCACAGGCGGCACCGCGCGTTCATCCCGTCCGGGTGAGGGCCGCTCACCCCGTCGCCGCGCAGCATGGACGGTGCGTGCGGTCGACCGTGGCCGTGGCACGCGACACCACGGAGGTGGCTGAAGATGACGGTTCGGGTGGTTGCGGGCCGACGGCCCGGCGCCGTGCTGCACGTCGTCGGCTCGTGCGCCGACTCCCGGTGGGCGCCGCGCCCCGCGCGGGTCGGCCCGACCCGGCAGCCGCGTGGCCCGGTGGGGCCGCCGCGACGTGACGACGACCGACGGTCAGAGACCGACGTACGGGGGTGGACAGATGGCTGAGCAGCTGCATTCCGCGTTCGAGTCCTCGATGGACAAGACCAACCTGATCCTCAAGGACATCGAGCAGGCCTACGGCTGGCCCAAGCAGCAACGCAACCAGTCCTACTGCGCGCTGCGCACCGTGCTGCACCTGCTGCGCGACCGGATGCCGGTGCAGGAGAGCGTGGAGTTCGCCGCGCAGTTGCCGGTGCTGGTGCGTGGGATCTACTTCGACGGCTGGAAGCCGTCCGACGTGCCGATCAAGCTCAACCGGGACGACTTCCTGCTGGAGGTCCGCCAGGGCTTCCCGTACGACGTGCAGGGCGGCCCGGAGCGCGTGGTGCAGGTGGTCCTGGACACCCTGCGCCGGCACGTGACCCAGGGCGAGTGGGACGACGTGAAGGCCACCATGCCCCGGGACCTGGCGAACATCATTCCCTGACCGGGCGCCCACGCACGACGGCCCGTCGCACCTCGGGTGGGGCGGGCCGCGTGTCGTCCGGGGCGGTGCCGCCCGGCGGCACGTCGCGACGGTCGTCGGGGGCCGGTGGCGGGCCGGGAGTCCGACCGACCGACCGGCCGGCCCGACGGGCGAGCGCCGCGAAGGCGGTCGCGTCGACGATGGCGGCGCCGCCGGGATCGTTGTTGAAGTAGACGTACGCGGGCTCGTCGTCGCCGAAGGCGTCGGCCAGCCGGCGCACCCAGGAGGCCAGGGAGGTGCGGCCGTAGCGGGGCCAGGGGGCGGCCCGCCCCTCGTGCAGGCGCAGGTAGCCGAAGTCGGCGGTGCGCCACCGGGGCGCGACGGGTCGGCCCCGCCGGTCGGCCCACACCAGCGCCGCGCCGCGGCGCTCCAGCACGGCGCGGGTGGCGTCGGTCCACCAGGACGGGTGCCGGGGCTCGACCGCGACCCGCACGTCGGCGGGGAAGAGCCGCAGGGTGGCGTCCAGCGCCGCCGGGTCGGCGGGCAGGTTGGGTGGCAGCTGCACCAGCACGGGGCCGAGGCGGTCGCCGAGCGCGGTGGCGCGGCCCAGGAAGCGGGCCACCGGCTCGGCCGGGTCGCGCAGCCGCTTGACGTGGGTCAGGTAGCGGCTCATCTTCACCGCCACGCAGAAGTCGTCCGGCGTACGGGCCCGCCAGGCGGCGAAGGTGTCGCGCTCGGGCAGCCGGTAGAAGGCGTTGTTGACCTCCACCGTCGCGAACTGCCCGGCGAAGTGCTCCAGCCAGAGCCGTTGCGGCAGCCCGGCCGGGTAGAAGCGGCCCCGCCAGTCGCGGTACTGCCATCCCGAGGTGCCGAGCAGGATCATCCGCCGTTCCTACCAGAGGTCGAAGTGGAAGACCTCGAAGGCGGCGCCGTGGCGTACGCCCAGCCGGGCGCCGACGGGGCGGCTCAGTCCTTCGAGGAACTCCTCGGCGTCGAAGCTGCCGTCGCCCAGCCCGGCCAGGTACGCGTCGTGCGCCCGCAGCGAGGCCACGCCCCGCGCGAAGGTGTCGGTGACGTCCACCCCGTGCGCGGCCAGGGGTGAGGAGGCGGCCCAGACCTGACGCACCCCGTTCCACGGCTCGACCCCGCCGACGAGCTGCTCCGGGAACACCCACCGGTTGCCCGCGTCGCGCACGGCGTCCAGCACCGCCCGGCCGGTGGCGATGTGGTCGGCCTGGTTCAGCGTGTAGGCGCCGTCCCAGGTGTCCCGGAAGTTGTTGGTGACGACGATCTCGGGGCGGTGCCGGCGGACGACCTCGGCCAGGGCGCGGCGCAGCGGCACGCCGTACTCCAGGACGCCGTCGGCAAGGCCGAGGAACTCCACGGTCTCCACCCCGACGAGGGCGGCGGACTCGCGTTGCTCCCGCTCCCGCACCTGCCGGGCCTGCGGGGGCGGCATGGCGTCGATGCCGGCCTCGCCGCTGGTGACGAGGCAGTAGCCGACCTGCTTGCCCTGCGCCGTCCAGCGGGCGACCGCGGCGGCGGCGCCGAACTCCATGTCGTCGGGGTGCGCCACGATCGCCAGCGCGCGCTGCCACTGCTCGTCCACCGGTTCCAGCGGGGGCGGAGCGGTCGCCTCGGTCATCGTCACCTCCTGCTCGAAACCCATCCTGTCACCGTCGGTGCCGTCGCGCCGCGCGGCGGCGCGCCTGACCTCCCGGTGGCTCGCACCGGGCACGACGAACCGCCGGTGTGAACCGCAACGGGCGTCTACGGTGTGGTTAGAGAAGATCGCGTGTGGGGTACCACCCGCTGCACGACGGACCCCGGCGTAACGGCGGGGCGGCACATCCCTAGGGAGCACCGATGGCACTCAACGACGACGACATGCAGACCACCAGCGGCGGCGGCCTCGAGGGCCCGGCCGACGGCGGCGCGACCCCGGGCCAGCAGGACGGTGGCGCCGACGGCGGTGCCGACCGCGGCGCCGAGCGCGGTGCGGACCAGGGCGCCGACCAGGGCGCGGAGGGCCCCGCCGACGGCGGCGCGACCCCGGGCCAGCAGGACGGCGGCGCCGACGGTGGCGCGGAGGGCCCCGCCGACGGCGGTGCCACTCCGGGCCAGCACGACGGTGGCGCCGACGGCAGCGCCTGACGGATCGCCATGACCGACATCGACCCGCCGGGCGGCGACTGCCGCCCGGCGGTGACGTCCGGGGCCGCCGCCGCGCTCGCCCGCTGCGTGTCGGTCGAGCCGGCCAAGTTCGCCGCCGCCCACTGGGGACGCACGCCACTGCTCTCCCGCGCCGACGAACTGCCCAACCGGGCCGGCTTCACCGACCTGCTCAGCCCCGCCGACGCCGACGAGCTGCTCAGCCGCCGCGGCCTGCGTACGCCCTTCCTGCGGATCGCCAAGGACGGCCAGCTCGTGCCGGCGGCGCGCTTCACCGGCGGCGGTGGCGCCGGCGCCGAGATCGGCGACCAGGTCCTCGACGAGCGGGTGCTGGAGCTGTACGCCGGCGGCGCCACCCTCGTCCTGCAGGGCCTGCACCGCACCTGGCCGGCCCTGACCGACTTCACCCGGGAGCTCGGCACCGCCGTCGGGCAGCCGTTGCAGGTCAACGCCTACCTGACCCCGGCCGGCAGCCAGGGCTTCGCCACCCACTACGACACCCACGACGTCTTCGTCCTGCAGGTCGACGGCCGCAAGCACTGGCGGATCCACCCGCCGGTGCTGCCCGACCCGCTGGAGAAGCAGCCGTGGGGCGGCCGGGCCGACGAGGTCGCCGCCACCGCCGACGGGCCCGCCGCGCTGGACGTGGTGCTCGCCCCCGGTGACGCGCTCTACCTGCCCCGCGGCTGGCTGCACAGCGCCCAGGCCCAGGAGTCCAGCTCGCTGCACCTGACCGTCGGCGTCCGGGCGCTGACCCGCTACGCCATGGTCGAGGAGCTGCTCGCCCTCGCCGCCGAGGACCAGCGGCTGCGCGCCACGCTGCCGTTCGGCACCGATGTGGCCGACCCGGACGCCATCGAGCCGGAGCTGACCGAGACGGTGGAGGCGCTGCGGGACTGGCTGCTGCGGGCCGACCCGGCGGCCGTCGCCGCCCGGCTGCGGCAGCGCGCCTGGCCCGCCGCCCGGCCCGCGCCCATCCGGCCCCTGGCCCAGGCCGCCGCGCTGGCGGCACTCGACGTCGACACCCGGCTGGCCCCGCGACCGGGCCTGCGCTGGCGGCTCACCCCACGCGGCGACCAGGTCGCGCTGGTGCTGTTCGACCGCACGATCACCCTGCCGGCGTCGTGCGCGCCGGCCGTGCACGCCCTGCTCGGCGCCGAGGCCGTCCGGGTCGGCGACCTGCCGGGCCTCGACGACGACGCCGACCGGCTCACCCTGGCCCGCCGCCTGCTGCGCGAGGCGGTGCTGGTCCCCGCCTGAGCGGCGGGGATGCCTCGTGCGCGCGGCGGGCGCGACGGCGGGGATGCCGGCGCCCCCGGCGCGGCACGGGTCAGCGGCCGGCGAGCAGCAGCGCGACGGTGGTGACGAGCCCGGCGACGAGCACGACGGTCATCGGTCGCGGGCCGAGCACGGCGTGCCGGCGGTCGGCGAGGACCTTCGCGGGCACGAGGCCGACCAGCGGGCCCAGCAGCGTCACCACCAGGGCCAGCACCGGCAGCCCGACGGCCAGCTCGCCGCCGTACCGGTCGCCGGCCGCCCGGGCCGCGCCGCCGAGGGCGTACGCGAGCACCGCGCCGGCCACCCCGCACAACGCCAGCAGCGGGTTCACCGAGCCCGGCAGGTCACCCGGCTGACGGGTGCGGTTGAGCAGGTCCCGCACCCCGGCCAGCAGCGGCGCCGGATCACCCGAGGCACCCGGCACCGGCGCCGGGGGGCCGCCTGCGCGGCGGCCCGAGCCACCGAGGCGACCGCGCAGCGCCTGCCACAGGTCGGCGACCTCGGCGTCCACCCGTTCCTGCTCCTCCCGGGCGTCCACCAGCTCCCGCTCCGCGCGCCGCAGCTCGGCCTCCGCCTCGGCCACCGCGCGCTCGGCCGCCGCGCACTGCTGGGCGTGCCAGGTGTGCGCCTCGGCCCGCTGGGCGCGCAGCCGCGCGCTCAGCTCGGCCAGCCGACGGATCTGGGCCGCGTACGACCCACTGGTCACCGGTTCGTTCATCGCGCCGGTCCGTACGGGATGATCACCTGACCGGTGCGGTGCACCGCCCGGTCGAAGAACAGCCCCCGCCAGGGGCGGGGATACCAGTCCGGGCCGCCGGTGCCCGGATACAGCGACGAGCCCAGCTCGCCGCCGTGCGCGTCCAGCGCCACCCAGGCGCCGATCTGGTCCGTCCGGGCGGCCGGCCCGCCCAGGTCGGCCCGCATCCGGGCGACACCCCGCCACCAGGCCAGCACGTGGGTGCGCCGCTCCGGTCCGTCGTGCAGGATCCGGCGCAGCTCCTCCAGCCCGGTGCGCCGGCCGATCCGCGCCGCCAACGCCCCGGCCGCCGCGTCGACGGCGAACAGCAGCAGGTAGTGCGGGGTGCCCGGCGCGCCGAGCCCCTCGGCGGCCTCGAGCATCAGCTCGCCGACGGTCTCCTCGTCGTACCAGGCGGCGTCGTCGGCGAGGTCCTCGTAGAGGGACCGGGCGGCCGGGTCGGCGTCCGGGTCGAGGCAGGCGATCGAGAACCGCGCCGTGCCGGGGCGGTGCTGGCGGGCCAGGGAGCGGGCCGCCGCGTCGAGCACCGCGCAGGCCTCGTCCACCCGGGTGCCGAGCACCGCCAGGTTGCGCCCGGGCGCCCGGGGCAGCCGCAGCGCCGCCGAGCGCGCCTGCACGTCGATGATCTCGCCGAGCAGCGCCACCGGCGTACGCGGGTGCCCCGTCTCCGGCGCGGTCAGCGCCCGGAAGTCCGGCGCGTCGGCGAGCCGGGGGATCGCGTCACCGTCGAAGAGCCGGGCCGGTGCGGCGTCCTGCGGGCGCATCCGCCACAGCCGGTGCTGCAACTCGCTCCACGTCTCCCAGTCGCTGGCCGACGGGATCCGGGCCACCTGGTTGCCCTCGGCCATGCCCGACTCCGCGTTGACGACCGCGTGGTGGCGCGGCAGGGACTGGGCGGCGTCGTTGCGCTCGGCGAGGATGCGCAGGGCCTTCGGCAGCGCGATGCGCAACGTGAACTGCGCGACCAGGGCCGGGCGGCCCCACAACGCCTCGATGCCGCGGACGTCCTGCGAGGCGAGCACCAGATGGATGCCCTGGGACCGGCCGCGCCGGGCCAGGTCCTCCAGCAGGTCGGCGGCCTCGCGGGCGACCACGTCCCGCCCGGCCAGCAGCATCTGGAACTCGTCGACCACCGCGACGATCCGCGGCCAGTGCCCCGTCGGGTCGACCGCGCGCAGCTCGGCGAGCTTGGTGACCTCGTGCTTCTTCGCGGCGTCGGCGCGCCGGCGCAGCTCCTCGGCGAGGAAGCGCAGCAGCGCCAGGCCGAACTCGCGGTCGGTGTTGACGTTGATCCCGACGAGGCGCATGTGCGGCAGCCAGCTCGGGTCGCGCCGGCCCTTGGCGAACCGGGCGAAGGACACGCCCTCCTTGAAGTCCAGCAGGTAGAACTCCAGCTCGGCGGGGGAGTAGCGGGCGGCCAGCGCGCCGATCCAGGCGAAGATCAGGTTCGTCTTGCCGGTGCCGGACGGGCCGCCGATCAGGGCGTGCGGCGGATAGTCGCCCAGGGTGAGCAGCACCGGCCGGCCGTGCGGGCCCTCGCCGATCGGGGCGGTGAGCCCGGTGGCGGAATCCTCCCGCCACATCTGCTCCACCGGCGGCAGCAGGTCGGTGAACGGGGTCGGGGCGGGCCCGGCGTTGACCCGCGCCGCCACCTCCCGGCAGGTCTCGGTCACCAGGACCGGTGGGGGCGGCGGGTCGAGGCGTACGGGCAGGCCGCCCGGCCCGCCGATCCGGGCGCCGTCGGTGTGCGCGCCCACCCGCGTCACGGTGGGATCCTCGGGCAGCGACACGCCCCGGACCACCAGGTGCACGCCGCAGGCCGCCCCGGTGCGGACCACCCGGTCGAGCTGGCCGCGCTCGTGCCGGGACAACTCGTCGCCGCCCAGCAGCACCGCCACCCGCCACGGCTCGGGCCGGCGACCGGTGGCGGCGGCCAGCTCGCGCAGCGAGCCGTACTCCCCGGCCAGCACCGTCTCGTTGATCCGGCGGATCTGCTCGACCAGGTCGTCGAGCAGGCGGGCCAGCCCGCCCGGGCCGACGAAGGTGAGCAGCCCGGCCGTGCCGAGCGGGGCGAACCCGGCCAGGCCGCCGCCCAGGTGCTCGGGGTCGTAGCCGACCAGCCGGACGGCGCCCGGATCGGCCCGCCCGACGCCGCGCAGCAGCAACGCCGACACCACCGCCTCGCAGCCCTCCCGGTCGTCCCCGGTCAGCTCGACGTGGCCGGCGTCGAGCAGCGGCACCAGGGCCGGCACCGGTTCGGCGCCGGGGATGCGTACCGTGCCGATGCGCAGCGCGCCCGGCGGTTCGGCGCGGCGGGTCGGGGTGGGCCGCCACCGGGACCAGTCCGCGGAGGCCGCCCCGGGGGCCTCCCGCTGCGCCGCGTCCGCCGCGCGCCGGGCCAGCTCCGCGATCCGCTCGGCGTGCCGGTCGTCGATCTCGGCCAGCCGGCGGTCGCGCTGCGCGCTCACCCGCTCCGGCACGACCGCCGCGGCGCGGCGGACCTTCGCCAGCCGCTCCCGGGCCGTGGTCAGCTCCGCCTGCGCGGTCGACAACCGGGTCCGGGTCGCGCCGAGGGCCTCGCCCAGCATGCCCCGGACCCGGACGACCAGCTGGCTGCGCCGGTCAGCCATCGACGCCCCGCCCGCGCGGCTGAGCGGTGCCGCCCGACGCGGACCGGCCCGAGGGCGGAGTCGACCAGACACGCCCCGCCGACCCGGGCCGCCCGGCGGCGGGCCCGTCGGCTGTGGCGCCCCGTCGGTCCGCCGGCCCGTCGGCGCCCGCCGAACGCTCCCGAGGCGGGCCCGACCGGTCGTGGCTCGGGCCGGGGCTGTCGTACGCCGGACCCGGCGGGTCGTACGCCTTCTCCGGCGCGTCGGCGCGGCCGGGGCGCGCCGCCCTCTCCCGCGCCGCGCTCGCCTGGTCGTGGGCCGCCGCCGCCCGGTCCCGCGCCGCCGCGACCCGTTCCCGCGCGGCGGCCACCCGGCCCTTCGCCTCGGCGGCGCGTCGCTGCCACCCGGCGTCGTCGGCCCGGTCGCGGGCGGTCTCCGCCTGCCGGTCCCGCTCGGCGGCGGCACGTCGATCCCGGGCGGTCTCGGCGTTGCGCGCCCGCTCGTCGTCGGTGGGCAGGTCCCGGCCCAGCCGGTCCAGCAGCACCCCGGTGAGCACCCCCGCGGTGACCGCCGGATCGGCGGCGTGCGGCTGCTCCGCCTCGCCGCGTCGCGGCGGGGGCATCCGGCAGATCCGGGTCAGCAGGGTGTCCAGCACCGCGGGCGGCAGGCCGGGCAGCAGGTCCCGCACCCGGCCGTCCAGCTCGCGGTGCAACCGGGCGAGGTCGTCGGCGCGCGGCGGATGACCGAGCAGCTCCCCGGCCAGGTCGCGCAGCAGCGGTGGGGCCACGGCGGCCAGGCCGAGGCCGACGTCGGCGTGCGCGCGCCGCAGCTCGCCGTGCAGCCGGTCACGGTCGCCGGCGCGGACCCCGCCGACGACCCGGCGCAGCAGCTCCCGGGCGTCGTCCACCTTCTCGTCGGGCTGCTCCGGCGGGCCCTCCCGGCCGCCGGTCAGCTCGGCCACCCGCACCGCCCACCAGCGACGGGGCGCCGCCTGGGCGGCCGGCTCCGGCGCCGCGGCCCCCGGCGCGGCCTCGCGTGGCGCGTCGTGCGCGGGCCGGCGCCGCTGCTCCTGCGGCCCCGG